>NZ_JBJXHK010000002.1:0-89648 GCF_046638635.1 Lysobacter zhanggongensis | reverse complement strand
CGCCGCATTCGCGCGGCAGGACGCGGACCACGACGGCACCCTCGACGCCGCCGAACTGGCCGCACCGCCGCGCTGACCCGCCCGGCGGGGCCGGCGCGCAACGCCTACCGCGTCCCGCCTTCGCGCTGCGGGACAGCGTGGTTGTCCGGGTCGAGCACGTACGCCAGCAGGTCCTCGTCGTCGGGCTCGCAACTGTCATCGAGGAACACGCTGATGTCGCCGGTGACCTCCAGCACCGCGCAATGCACCTGCGACAGCGAGCGGGCGCCCTTCATGCGCAGCTCGGCATACAGCTCGCGGCGGGTGGTGCGCTCCTTCTTCAGTGCGTCGAAGTCGACCTGCCCGTCGCGCACGAGCACCCGCGGCCGCGACTCCATGTAGTCCCGCACGTGCCGCGAATGCTCGGCGAGCGTTTCCAGCGCAATGGTCACCAGGGTGACGCCGACCAGGATCAGCGCGGCGTAGGCCAGCGGGACCGAGGGATACAGCAACGCGTCGCCGGCAGCCGAGCCCAGCGCGATCAGCAGCATCTGCTGCATCGGGCTGAGGTCGCGTTGGCCGCGCTTGCCCATCAAGCGCATGACCAGCATCAGGATCGCGAAGATCACCAGGATCTTGAACGCGATCTCGAGCATGTAGAGCTTCGGCGGCAGCCCGAGCAGCAGGCGGTCCCAGTCGAATACGCGGATATCGGTTTCCATGTCCTGCCCCTTGTTGCGATTGCCGTAGTTGAGGCAACCGCCGGGCAAGGACGGGTGACGGCGGTGCCCGCGCACTGGCCAGGTCGCGTCACGCCCGCGGTCGCGGGATGTAGCAAACTGGCCTTCCGGCCGCCGCCGCGCGGCCGGTGCCTGCCAGCCACCGGAGCGCGCCATGAACCCACCCGCCACCGTCTACCCGGTCAAGTCGGCGTTCGCCGCCGAGACCCGGATCACCCGCGACGAATACCAGCGCCTGTACGCGCAGTCGCTGCAGCAGCCGGATGCGTTCTGGGGCAAGGTGGCCGAGCGGCTGGACTGGATGAAGGCGCCGACCCGCATCAAGGACACCAGCTTCGAGCTGAAAGACTTCCGCATCCGCTGGTTCGACGACGGCGAGCTCAACGCCAGCGTCAATTGCCTGGACCGGCACCTGGAAACGCGGGGCGACAAGACCGCGCTGATCTTCGAACCCGATTCCCCCGACGCGCCGGCGCAGCGCATCAGCTACCGCGAACTGCACGAACGCGTCTGCAAGCTCGCCAACGCATTGCGGGCACTCGGCGTGGGCAAGGGCGACCGGGTCACCATCTACCTGCCGATGATCCCCGAGGCCGCGATCGCGATGCTGGCCTGCGCGCGCATCGGCGCGGTGCACATGGTGGTGTTCGGCGGCTTTGCGGCCAACTCGATTGCCGACCGCGTGTCCGACAGTGGCAGCAAGCTGATCATCACCGCCGACGAGGGCCTGCGCGCCGGCCGTAAGGTCGCGCTCAAGGCCAATGTCGACGCCGCGCTCAAGCTGCCCGGTACCAACAGCGTCGAGACCGTGCTGGTGGTGCGCCACACCCGCGCCGCGGTCGACATGCAGATGCCGCGCGACCGCTGGTACGACGCCGTGGTCGACGACCAGCCGGTGCAATGCGAGCCCGAGCGCATGAACGCCGAGGACCCGCTCTTCATCCTCTACACCTCCGGCAGCACCGGCAAGCCGAAGGGCGTGCTGCACACCACCGGTGGCTACCTGGTCTACGTCAGCTACACCCACGAGGCGGTGTTCGACCTCAGGGAGGACGATGTCTACTGGTGCACCGCCGACGTCGGCTGGGTCACCGGGCACAGCTACATCGTCTACGGGCCACTGGCCAACGGCGCCACCGCGCTGGTGTTCGAGGGCGTGCCGACCTGGCCCGACGCGTCGCGTTTCTGGCAGGTCATCGACAAGCACCGGGTCACGATCTTCTACACCGCCCCGACCGCGATCCGCGCGCTGATGCGCGAAGGCGAAGGCCCGGTGCAGGCAACCTCCCGCAAGTCGCTGCGGCTGCTCGGCACGGTCGGCGAACCGATTAACCCTGAGGCGTGGCGCTGGTATTACGAGGTAGTCGGCGACAGCCGCTGCCCGATCGTCGACACGTGGTGGCAGACCGAGAACGGCGGCATCCTGATCTCGGCCCTGCCGGGCGCGACCGACCTCAAGCCCGGCTCGGCGACGTTGCCGTTTTTCGGCGTGCAGCCGGCCATCGTCGATACCCACGGCAAGCGCATCGAGGGCGAAGGCGAGGGCAACCTCGTGATCCTCGATTCCTGGCCCGGCCAGATGCGCACGGTCTACGGCGACCACCAGCGTTTCATCGACACCTACTTCCGCACCTACCCGGGTACCTACTTCACCGGTGACGGCTGCCGCCGCGACGCCGACGGCTACTACTGGATCACGGGCCGGGTCGACGACGTGATCAATGTCAGCGGCCACCGCATCGGCACCGCCGAGGTCGAAAGCGCGCTGGTCTCGCACGACAAGGTCGCCGAAGCCGCGGTGGTGGGATTCCCGCACGACATCAAAGGACAGGGCATCTACGCCTACGTGACCCTGATCGCCGGCGAGCAGCCGAGTGAGGCGCTGCGCGCCGAGCTGGTCAAGCACGTGCGCGCCGAGATCGGCCCCATTGCCGCCCCCGACCACCTGCAATGGGCGCCGGGCCTGCCGAAGACGCGGTCGGGCAAGATCATGCGTCGGATCCTGCGCAAGATCGCCGAAGCGGGCTCGTCAGAGCTGGCGCCGGACCAGCTCGGCGACACCAGCACCCTGGCCGACCCGTCGGTGGTCGACTCGCTGGTGCAGGAGCGCCGCGTGCCCTGAGCCGCCCGGCGGCGGTCACTCCAACGCGAGGGGCTGTCCCTCTGGCAGGGCAGCGGTAAGCCAGTCGACGGCGCCGCCGCGCATGCCTGTCGCGGCCAGCTGTTCGCCACGGCCGGAGCCATCGCACGGGCCGAGCCGGGCGTCGGCCGTGACCAGGCCATGCAGGGCGATCTGGGCAGGCACGTCGCCGAGCCGGTGCGCCTGTTCGTGCAGCGCCACCACTCGCGCGATGGCCGGCTTCCGCTCGTCGCGCGCCAGCGACAACACCAGCTCCACCAGGCCCATGCGCAGGTCGGTCATCCACCGGTCGGTCCCCAGCAGAGGGCGCGCCTGCCGCAGGTACGTGGCCCCGCCACGCCAGTCACCCACCGCCGTGCGACTCTCCGCCAGGCCAAGCAGTGCATGCCCCTGCAGCCACCGGTAGCCGGTGCCCTCCAATGCGTGGGCAGCCTCGCGGTGCAGCGCGGTGGCTTGCTCGTGCAAGACATTGCGATCCAACAGGTAACCCAGTTCGATTGTGTTGCCCCATCGGTCCGGGGAGGGCGGCAGGGGGATTACCCCTCCGGAGGGCACAAAAAAACCCGCCGTGCGGCGGGTTTCCTTGTGACTCGAACAAGCCGGAAGGCTTACTTGATCTTGCCTTCCTTGTACATCACGTGCTTGCGAACGACGGGATCGTACTTCTTCATCTCCATCTTGTTCGGCGTGTTCTTCTTGTTCTTGTCGGTGGTGTAGAAGTGGCCCGTACCGGCCGAAGAAATCATGCGGATCTTGTCGCGCTTGCCTGCCATGATTCAGTCCTCCTCAGATCTTTTCGCCGCGTGCGCGGAGATCGGCGAGGACGGCGTCGATGCCGTTCTTGTCGATGGTGCGCATGGCGTTGGCGGAAACACGCAGCTTGACCCAACGGTTCTCGCTGGCGACCCAGAAGCGGCGCTCGTGGAGATTGGGCATGAAGCGGCGGCGGGTCTTGTTCATGGCGTGCGAGACGTTGTTGCCGGTCGTCGTTCGCTTGCCGGTTACTTGGCATACACGGGACATGTGCACCTCGAAAGGTAGTTGGTGCTTCCCTTGGCCAGGGAGGCGGCGGCCCCGCCGGTGCACGGACTCCCGTGACGGCGCGCGATGCGGGTGGTGGATCCGCCACGGGGCGGCTGCTGGAACCGGGTGGCCCGGAATCGCGCTTCCGGGTGCCGCCCTGCCGGCCCGCAAGGGCGGCTGGACACAGCGAGCCGGGCATTATCTTAGGTTTTTGCCGCTGGGGCAACCGTGGCGCGCGTACCTCGCGCGGCGGCCCGGCAGCGCTCAGCCCGCCTCGCGGCGGAGCTTCTCCAGCACGCCTTCCAGCGAGTCCAGGTCGCTGTAGTGGATCACCAGGCGGCCCTTGCCACCGCGGCCGTGCAGGACGTTGACCTTGGTGTTCAGCGACTCCGACAGCTCCCGCTCCAGCGTCACGATGTCGGCCTGGGGCTTGGCCTTGGCCGGCTTGGCGCGCTTGCCCTCCGGCACCCGGCCGAGGGCGAACTGCTGGGCGCGGTGCTCGACCTCGCGCACCGACCAGCCATGCTCGGCCGCGTCGGCGGCAAGCTTGCTGGCCAGCTCCGGCGAGAGCGTCAACAGCGCGCGGGCGTGGCCCATCTCCAGCCGCTTGCTCTCGACCAGCGCCCGGATCGCCGGCGGCAGCTCCAGCAACCGCAACAGGTTGGACACCGCCGCGCGTGACCGGCCGACGGCCTCGGCTGCCTGTGCGTGGGTCAGGTCGAACTCGTCGATCAGCCGCTGCAGCGCGGTGGCTTCTTCCAGCGGGTTGAGGTCCTCGCGCTGGATGTTCTCGATCAGCGCCATCGCGACCACGGTGCGGTCGTCGACCTCGCGTACGACCACCGGGATCTCGGTGAGCCCGGCGCGCTGGCTGGCGCGCCAGCGGCGCTCGCCGGCGATGATCTCGTAGGTCCGCGAACCGCGGTTGCCGTCGCGTACCTCGCGCACGACGATCGGCTGGATCACGCCCTGGGCGCGGATCGATTCGGCCAGTTCGTCGAGCTTCTCGTCATCCCAGTGCTTGCGCGGCTGGTACTTGCCCGCCGTGAGCGCGTCGATCGGCAGATGGTGCAGGGTGTCGCTGCCGGTCGCTTCCAGCGCCGGCGCGTCGGCGGCGGCCTTGGGACCCAGCAGGGCCTCCAGTCCGCGGCCCAGCCCGCGTTTCTTCGCCCCACCGCCCTTGGCCGGCGGCTTGGCGATGCTGCTTTCGTCTGCGCTCATGCGGTGGCCTCCTGCGGCTGCTGCGGCGCGGCTGGCTGCTGGCGCTCGCGCTGGCGACGCAGGACCTCGCCGGCGAGCCCGAGGTAGGCGATGCCGCCGCGGCTGGCCTTGTCGTAGCCGACGATGCTCTGGCCATGGCTCGGTGCCTCGGCCAGGCGGACGTTGCGCGGCACGATGGTGCGGAACACCTTGTCGCCGAAATGGTGGGTGAGTTCGGCCGACACCGCGTTGGCGAGGTTGTTACGCACGTCGAACATGGTGCGCAGCACGCCCTCGATCTCGAGCGCCGGGTTGAGGTTGTCCTTGAGCGCGTCGATGGTGTCGAGCAGCGCGCTGATGCCCTCCAGCGCGTAGTACTCGCACTGCATCGGCACGATGATCGAGTCGGCCGCGGTCAGCGCGTTGAGCGTCAGCAGCGACAGCGCCGGCGGGCAGTCGATCAGGATGAAATCGTAATTCCCCGCAATCGGCGCCAGTGCCTGCTTGAGTCGCTGCTCGCGACCGTCGGCGCCCATCAGGCGGATCTCGGCGGCGGTCAGGTCGATGTTGCCCGGCAGCAGGTCGAAGTCTTCCGGCGCGCGCACGATCGCGTCGGCCG
This sequence comes from Lysobacter zhanggongensis, assembly GCF_046638635.1. Classification (NCBI taxonomy): domain Bacteria; kingdom Pseudomonadati; phylum Pseudomonadota; class Gammaproteobacteria; order Lysobacterales; family Lysobacteraceae; genus Lysobacter; species Lysobacter zhanggongensis. The sequence continues at coordinate 83,947 of NZ_JBJXHK010000002.1, read as the reverse complement.
CGACGGCCTCGCCGAGCAGCACTTCGCAGACCGAGGTCTCCAGCTCGCGCTTGTCGACGCCGCTGCCCATGGTCGCGTTGCCCTGCGGATCGAGATCGACCAGCAGGACCTTGAGCGGCGTGCGCGCGAGTGCGGCCGCGAGGTTGACCGCGGTGGTGGTCTTGCCGACCCCGCCTTTCTGGTTGGCGACGGCGATGATTCGGGCCATGCGGCTCGTCCCCTGGTCTGTGGGCTTGCGGGTGTACGCAGGACGGCGCGCGGCGCCGGTCGGACACGGGATTATGCCCGCCTCGGCCGGGGCTTGCCCGAACAGGGCCGGCCGACGGACAGGGGGCTCGGCCGGCGTGACCGCCGTCACGACCCGGACGCTTGGCCGGCGGTCGCGATCAGTCGGTGTCGCGGCCGACCACGACCAGGTGGCGCTCAGCCGCCAGCCCGGGCACCTGCAGCGGATGCGAACCCAGTGCAGTCCAGCCGTGCGGTAGCGCGGCGATCTCATCGGCGGGATGCACGCCCTTCATCGCCAGCAATCGGCCACCGGGCTTGAGCAGGTGCCCGCCGAGTTCAACGATCAACGGCAGCGTGGCCAGCGCCCGTGCGGTGATCGCATCGAAGCGGCCCGGTTCGTCAAGCGCCTCGATCCGGCTCTCGGCCACGCGCACGTCGGCCAGGCCGAGCTTGCGGACCGCCTCGCGCATGAACCGCGCCTTCTTGCCGTTGCTCTCGACCAGGGTCACGCGCAACTGGGGCCGGGCGATCGCAAGCGGGATGCCGGGCAGGCCGGCGCCGGTGCCCAGGTCAGCCAGGGAACCACCAGCCGCGGCAATGTCGGCCACGTACGCGTGCATCGCCAGCGAATCGAGCAGGTGCTTGTCGACCATCTCGCGCGGGTCGCGCACGGCGGTCAGGTTGTAGGTGCGGTTCCAGCGCACGAGCAGCGCGAGGTAGTCCAGCAATGGCGTGGCGAGCGCCTCATCGAGCCCAAGGCTTCGCAGGCCCGGGACGAGGTGGGCGTGCAGCTGCGTGCGCAGGGCGGGTGGGAGCGCGTCGTTCATCCGGGCGATTATGACGTGGCAGGCGCAGCCATCGGCCGCCGCCACGCCAGCGCGCCGACGTAGCCCGGCGCAGGCTCCAACAAGGTGAGCGCCCATTCGCCCGGCCGGCCCAGCGCAGGGTCGCAGTCCACCAGCCGGATGTGCTCGCCGTCATCTTCCAGGCGCAGGCGGTCGAGTCCGAACGACAGCCCGTGACCGTGCGCCTTGAGCACCGCTTCCTTGGCGCACCACAACCGGGTAAAGGCGGTCGGACGCGTCTCCAGCGGACAGCTCTCGATCCAGTCGGCTTCGGCGGGGTGGAAGAAGCGCCGGGCCAACGCCGCCGCGCGCGGCCGTGGACCCAACCACTCCAGGTCGATGCCGACCTGCACGCTCGTGCCGAGCGCCACGACCAGGCCGTCGCCGCTGTGGCTCCAGTTGCAGTCGGTCAGATCGAACGGTGCGCCGAGCCGTGGCCGCCCGCGTCCGTCGCGCAACAGCGGCAGCGTGTCCGCAGTGCCACCCAACTGTTGAGCAAGCCACTCGCGCGCCAGCGGCTCGGCCTTGGTCCCGCGGGGCAGCGGCAGGAAGACCCACAAGGGAGGCGGAGGCGCAGACAGGGACATGAAGGCTCGGTTGGCGCGGGGCCTGCGCGCAAGCGTAAGCTAATCCCCAGGGGGCGGCCCGGCCGCAGGAACACGAAAACAACAATGTCTGCGGTTATCGACACCACGGCCGCGCAGTCGGCCATCGGAACGCGCGCGGCGTTGACCGCGGGCGCCGGCGATCGTGCGATCGCCTTCGACGCGCGTGGCGACATCGCGCTCGAGCGCTTCCACCGGGAGGTCCGCGGCGTCGCTGCCGCGCTGCCGGAAGCGCCTTACGCCATCAACCTGTGCGAGGACCGCTACCGGTTCCTGGTCGCATTCTGCGCGGCCGCGTCGCGCGGGCAGGTCACCCTGCTGCCGTCCTCGCGGGCGGCGGCCGTGGTCGACGAGGTGATGGCCGGGCATCCCGGCAGCTACTGCCTGGGCGACCACCCGCTGGCACCGGTGCCGCCGCACTACACCTGCCTGCCGCCGGTTCTCCCGCAACTGGACGGCGGCCCGCTCGAGGTTGCCGCCGATGCGCTGGTCGCGATCGGCTTTACCTCCGGCAGCACTGGCCAGCCGACCGCCAACCGCAAGCACTGGGCCTCGTTCCAGCGCAGCACCGCGCAGAACCTTGCCGCGCTGGCGGACCTGCTCGACCGGCATGGCAGCACCCACGTAGTGGCCACGGTGCCTCCGCAGCACATGTACGGCATGGAGATGTCGGTGCTGCTGCCGCTGCTCGGCCCGGTTGCGGTGCACGGTGCGCGGCCGTTCTTTCCGGACGACGTCGCAGGCGCACTGGCCGAGGCCATCACCCCCCCGCTGCTGGTCACCACGCCCGTGCACCTGCGCGCGCTGGTCGAGTCGGGCGTGGCCCTGCCGCCCCTGGCCGGCATCGTCTCCGCCACCGCGCCGCTGCCGGCCACGCTGGCGCAGGCGGCCGAGGCGCGTTTCGGCTGCGAGGTGCGCGAGGTATTCGGCTCGACCGAAACCTGCGTATTCGCCCGCCGCCGCACCGCGGTCGAAACCGCCTGGACCCTGTTGCCCGGCGTGCGCCTGGCGCCCCAGCCGGACGGCACCGCGGTGCATGCCCCGCATTTGGACCAGCCGGTAGTGCTGGCCGACCTGGTCGAGCTGCTTCCGGACGGGCGTTTCGAGTTGCGCGGCCGCAACGCCGACCTGCTGGAGATCGCCGGCAAGCGCGCGTCGCTGGCCGACCTCACCCGCAAGTTGTTGGCCGTGCCCGGCGTCGTTGACGGCGTGGTGCTGCAACTGGATGCCTGCGACGGGCCCGGCGTCCGCCGGATCGCCGCGCTGGCGGTGGCGCCGGGGCTGGATGCAGCGGGGATCCTGGCGGCGCTGCGGCGCCAGGTGGACCCGGTATTCCTGCCGCGCCGGCTGCGCTGTGTGGACACGCTGCCACGCAACGACACCGGCAAATTGCCCCGGGACGCCCTGCTCGCATTGCTGCAAACCTGAAATCCGCCTGTTCAGGCGCTCGCCCGATCAACGGGGCGGTGCCCCGCCGGATGCCCCATTCATCCCTACATCGCCGTCACGCGGGCCTATACAGACTCAAATCCGCCCCCACGCAGGGGTGCGCTCTCACCCTCTGTAACGGACCAAGGAGATACGAACATGATGGGTATCATCATTTGGCTGATCGTTGGCGGCATCATCGGTTGGATTGCAAGCATGATCATGAAGACCGATGGCCAGCAGGGCATCTTCCTGAACATCGTCGTCGGCATCATCGGTGCCTTCCTCGGTGGCTGGATCGGCGGCATGCTGGGCCTCGGCGGCGACATCAACGACGGCGACTTCAGCCTGTCGGGCCTGTTGCTCTCGCTGGTCGGCGCGATCGTGCTGCTGGCGATCGTGAACCTGTTCCGCCGCGGTCGCGTTCGCTGAACCACGCCCCGCAGCGGTACCGAGAAAGCCCGGCACGTGCCGGGCTTTTTCGTGTCCGGCGTTCGGCCCGTGCACCGGTAAACCGGGCGACCGGGCGGTTCATGCAAGGCCGGGCCGGCGCGTCGATGCGAAGATGCCGGCTGGCCCCGGAATCCGAGTCGCCCGTGAACCTCCGTCACTCCGTCCTGTTNCGTTCGGCCCGTGCACCGGTAAACCGGGCGACCGGGCGGTTCATGCAAGGCCGGGCCGGCGCGTCGATGCGAAGATGCCGGCTGGCCCCGGAATCCGAGTCGCCCGTGAACCTCCGTCACTCCGTCCTGTTCGCCTGCATCACCGCCGCCCACCTCGCCCTTGCCGTGCCGGCCGCCCGCGCCGATGCGACGACCGCCACCGCCGCTCAGGCCGCCGCGCCCAGTGCCGCCGACCACCGGTTTACCGACATCCATGAGCGCGAGTGGGCCTGGCGCAAGCAGCAGTTCGGCATGGCCGACGAGGACAGCGATGCCGACGATGCCCGCCACACCCTGCCGTCGGTGACGCCCGCGACCCAGGCCGCGCGCCTGGCGATGTGGGAGCGCGTTCTGGCCGAACTGGACACCATCGACCCGGCCGCGCTGTCGCCGGAGAACCGCATCCACTTGGCCGTGTACCGCCCCCAGGTCGAGAACCTCGCCGCCGAGGTGCGCTTCCGCGGCTACGAGATGCCCTTCAATTCCGACTCCTCGTTCTGGTCGAACCTGGGGTTCATGGCGCGCGGGGATTTCGACTCGGTGGAGGACTATCGCGCCTACATCGATCGCTTGGCCGACGTGCCGCGCTTGTTCGACGAGCACATCGCCAACATGCGCGCCGGGCTGGCGCGCGGCTTCAGCGTGCCGCGGGCGGTACTGGACGGGCGCGATGTGTCCATCGCCATGGTCGCCGAACTGGAAGACCCCACGCAGTCCGGCCTGTACAAGCCGTTCGAGCGCCTGCCCGCCAGCATCCCCGCCGACGTGCAGGCCAACCTGCGCGCGGACGCGAAGGCCGCAATCGCCGACCGCGTCGTGCCCGCACACCGCACGCTGTTGAAGTTCTTCCGTGAGGAGTACGTCCCCAACGCGCGCACCACCCTGGGCGCCTCGGAAATGCCCGACGGCGAGGCGTACTACCGCCAGCAGATCCGCGAATACACCACCCTGGAACTGACGCCCGACGAGATCCATCGCATTGGCCTGGATGAGGTGGCGCGGATCCAGGCGGAGATGCAGGAGGTGATCGCGCAGACCGGCTTCGACGGTGACTTCGCCGCCTTCCTGCACTTCCTGCGCACCGACCCGCAGTTCTACGCGAAGACGCCGCAGGAGCTGCTCAACCACGCCGCTTGGATCGCCAAGCGCATCGACGCGGTCGTCGGCGACTACATCGGCACCCTGCCGCGCGCGCGCTTCACCATCGTGCCGGTGCCGCCGGAGATCGCGCCGTTCTGGACCGCCGGTCGCGGCGGCAACAACACCTACTGGCTCAACACCTACGACCTGCCCTCGCGCCCGCTGTACAACTTGCCGGCGCTGACCCTGCACGAGGCCTCGCCCGGCCACGCACTGCAGGGCGCCCTGGCCGAGGAGCAGGACACGCTGCCCGACTTCCGCCGCGAGACCTACATCTCCGCGTTTGGCGAAGGCTGGGGCCTGTACGTCGAGAAGCTCGGTGAGGAGATGGGCATCTACGAGACTCCCTACCAGCAGTTCGGCCGCCTGACCTACGAGATGTGGCGCGCGTGCCGGCTGGTCATCGACACCGGCGTACATGCAAAGAGCTGGACCCGCGACCAGGCGCTCGCCTACCTGCGCGACCACACCGCGCTGAGCGAGCACGAAGTGACCACCGAGGTCGACCGCTATATCTCCTGGCCGGGCCAGGCGTTGAGCTACAAACTGGGCGAGCTGGCGATCGTGCGCCTGCGCGGCGAGGCCGAGCGCGCGCTGGGCGACAAGTTCGACATCAAGGCCTTCCACGACATGGTGCTGGCGCTGGGCTCGGTGCCCCTGCCGGTACTGGAAACCCAGGTGAGGGCGTTCATCGCGGAAAGCGTGGCGAAGGCGGAAGCGCCGGCTCCCGAATCACAGGGCGCGGGTGCTGGTTGACCCGAGGGTTCAAACGTCGACGTCGCCGGGTTGGGCGACGTCGAGCTGATCTTAGATGCGGCCGAGTACCGCTTCGTCGCGTGACTTAGTGATTTAGGCACTCAACGGAGCGTCGACAGAGCCGGTAACCGTCACAGCGTCCAAGTCATCAAGGATGCGCACCTGCACGTTCGCTCCATGCCTGACGGCCTCAACGCGAGCGGCTTGCATCCCTGCGCTCCACGCGTGGACCAGCGTCTTGTGGCGACGGCCGTCTGTGGGGCATCGGGTCTCATTGCCGATCTCATCCGTTATCCGAAGCTCGACTCTGTAGCCCATGGCGATTCCCCGAGTAAGTAGCCCCGGGGCTGGCCGGACTCCGCCGCATCCAATGCAGCTTCAGTAGTTGCCAGCCACCGGGGCCGCGACAGAGTCGCTCCTTGCGGAGCCGGCAGGTATCAGTAGGTATCGCGCCCTTGCGTAGGAAATTTCCTACCCTGGAAAAGTTCGCGCTTAATGTTTCGCGTGCGACCTATGTCACCCCGACGCAGCTCTCGCAAAAGAAAGCCCCGCCGGCGAACCGGCGGGGCAGTCGGGGTAGAACCTGTTCGAGTCGGGACGTGCGGCTTCCCGCTCGCACCTCAGAACTTGTAGTTCACGCCCAGCAGGTACGTGCGGCCGAACTCGAAATACTGGTGCGGGCGCTCGCTGAGGCCATCGTGGATGGTGCGGTAGGGCTCGTTCTCCAGGTTGTTGACCTGCAGCAGCAGCGACAAGTCCTGCATCGGGCCGTCCTGGAAGGTGTAGCCCAGCTGCAGGTCGGTCACCGACTCGCCGTCGAAGTACACCTTGCTGCGGTCGCCGCCCGCACCTTGCACCTCGCCGAGGAAACGCGAGCGCTTGCGGTGGGCAACGCGCGCGGAGAAGCCGAAACGCTCGTAGTACGCGGTGATGTTGGACACGTAGCGCGACAGGCCCGGCAGCGGCTCGGTGGTGCCGGGGCCGAGCGGCTCGATCTCGCTGTCGGTCTCGGAGTAGCTGGCCACTACGCCGAAGCCTTCCAGCGGAGCCCACACCAGGTCCAGTGGCACCGACACCGCCAGCTCGAAGCCGTCGAGCGTGCCGCCGTCGCCATTCATCGGCTGGCTGTACTCGCCCTGCCACCAGTTGTCCGGGAGCAGCGCCGGGTCGAAGTCCATCGGGATCGGCAACTGGCGGTAGTCGAACTCGGTGGTCTGGTTGTAGATGTAGGTCTTGAGGTCCTTGTAGAAGTACGCGGCGCTGACGTAGCCCTTGCCGCCGAAGTACTTCTCGTAGGACACGTCGTAGGCGTCGGCCAACCACGGCTCCAGTTCCGGGTTGCCGCCGCCGCCGGTGAGGATGCCGCGCTGCGCGTCATAGCCATAACCGGCATTGGCGCGCAGGTCGTCCATCCGCGGCCGCGCCATCTGCCGTGCCGCGGCGACGCGCACCATCTGGTCGGCGGGTAGTTCGAACGAGAGGTTCAGGCTCGGCAGCACTTCGGTGCTGGACGCCCCGCGGGTGGCCGCCTCGCCCAGCGCCACGCCCTGGAAGGTCGCCACGCCGGTGGAGGTCTGGTCGGCGCTGACCAGCTGCGCGCCGATATTGCCGCGCACCGGGATGGAACCCAGGTCGGTATCGATGTCGGCCTGCACGTAGAACGTCGAGACCTCCTCGTCGACTTCCCAGTTCTTGTTGGAGATGTCGGCGTGGTCCTTGCGCCACAGGTGGAACACGCCGTCGTTGAGCATCGCCAGCGCATCAAGGCCGAGCACGCCGGGCAGGCCGAAGTGGCCGAACGAGGTGTCGGTGACGTACTGCGCGGGGATCACGCCCTCGACGTTCTCCGTGCAGGCGGCAGTCATGCACAGCGTCGCCTCCGACGAGGCGCGGCTCTTGGTGCGGTCGGTCAGGTTGGCGCCGAAGTGCAGCGCGCTGACAAAGCCGGTGTCGAAGGTGCGGGTCAGGTCGATCCGCAGCGAGGTCAACGCGTCGCGCACCTCGAAGTCCTTCAGGTAACCGGCCTGGGCGCGCTCGCCACCCCAGCCACCCGGGTCGAACATGCGCAGGCCGTCCGGGTTGGTGTAGTCCTGGCCCAGGGTGAAGTCGAAGTAGCCGTTCGGGTTGTAGGCCAGGTCGACGGTGTCGCGGCCGCCGTCTGGCAGGCCGGCATACACCTCGAGGATGCGCTCGTTGCGATTGGCCGACGAATGGCCCAGGTCGGTGGTGACCGTCCAGTTGGGCGTGATCGCGATGGCCTGGTTCCAGCCGAACGCGAACATGTCGTCGTCGGCCGCGTTGTAGTCGTTGCGCACCACGATCGGCTTGACGTTCTCCCAATGGGCTTCGGTCATCGTGCCGCTGTCGTTGGTGGTGCCGCCGACCAGGGTCGAACCGTTGCCCCACACCAGGCCCATCTGCAGGCCGCGCTTGGCCTCTTCCTTGTCGAACTGCGAGTAGAAGACGTCCAGGGTGGAGTGGTACTGGTCGCTGGGCTTCCACTCCAGCACGCCCATCAGGCCGTCGCGCTGGTTGTCGCCCTCGATCGCGTGCAGGTTGGCACCGCCCAGCACACCGTTGTCGTAGCCCCAGGACTCGAACTGCCGCCCCTGGGTGGGGTTGTCCATGCGTGCATAGCCGACCGCGATGCCGACGGTGTCGTCGGCGAACTGGTCGATGTAGGAGATGCTGGCGCGGCTGCCCCACTCGTCGCTGTCCTCCAGCCGGTTCATGTCACCGCGCAGGTTTACGGCAGTGACGCGCTCGGCGAACGACAGCGGGCGCACGGTGCGCAGGTCGACCGTGCCCGACAGGCCCTGGCCCACCAGCTGCGCATCGGGGGTCTTGTAGACCATCACCTGGCTCATCAGCTCCGACGGGTACTGGTCGAACTCGACGCCACGGTTGTTGCCCAGGCTGACCTGCTCGCGGCCGTTGAGCAGCGTGGTGGAGAAGTCGCCGGCAAAGCCGCGGATGTTGATCTCCTGCGGGCGGTTGCCGAAGCGCTGCGCGGTGAGGCCGGGCAGGCGCGCGAGCGAGTCGGCGATCGACATGTCCGGCAGCTTGCCGATGTCCTCGGCCGAGACCGACTCGACGATGGAGGTGGAGGTGCGCTTTGCCTCGATGGCGTCCTCGATGCCGCGGCGGATGCCGGTGACGGTGACGCGGTCCAGCTCGGTGGCGTCGTCGGCCGGGGTGGCGGTCTCTTCGGGCGGGGCCTGCCGGTCTGCGGTCGCGCTGGCGTCCTGCGCCTGTGCGGCGGTGGCGATCATCAGCGTCGCCGTGGCCAGCGCCACGCTCAGCAGGTTGCGTTTCATGTTCAAGGTGTCCCCTCCACTACGCGGAATGCCGGTGCCCGGACATGGGCGGTTACACGCCCCGGGCCGTTCGTTCGCGCTCCGGAACGACGGCCGTTCCCCAGGCGCAGGGCGATGGTAGTCGTGTGAAACCCCGCACAAATTGCGCTGCAAACGTATTCATTGGCGCACGCGAGTTGCACCCGGCGTGCCGCAACATCGCTGTGGAATAGTGGGGCGCGCATTCATCGGCCGCATCGCGGCAGGGGCGGCCAGGTGCGATACGGACAGCGGACAAGGCGTGCGCCGGGTTTGGTGCTGGGACTGGCACTGGGCATGTGGGCTGTCGTCGCGAGCGCCTCGGCCGGCGATGGCGCACTGCACGTGCCGTCGCCGGACTGGCGCGACCAGGTCATCTACTTCGTGCTGGTCGACCGCTTCGATGACGGCGACCCGGCCAACAACGACCAGGGCGCCGGCGAGTACGACCCGGCCGACCCGTCGCGCTACAGCGGCGGCGACCTGGCCGGCGTCACCCGGCGCGTCCATTACATCAAGGGCCTCGGTGCGACTGCGGTGTGGATCACCCCGCCGGTGGCCGGTCAGTGGCTCAACCCGGGCGCCAGCTACGGCGGTTACCACGGTTACTGGGCCAGCGACTTCAGCGCGGTCGACCCGCACTACGGCACGCTCGACGACTACCGCGCGCTGTCGCGTGCGCTGCACGGGCAGGGCATGTACCTGGTGCAGGACGTGGTGGTGAACCACGTCGGCGACTGGCTCGACTGCACCGGCGATGCCGACCCCGCGCGCGACTGCCGGCTGCGCACCGACCCGCAGGGGCGCCGCGCGCCGCTGCAGCCACCGTTCGACCGCAACGACCCGGCCAACCCGGCCGAGCGCGCGGCCGGCATCTATCACTGGACGCCGGAGATCACCGACTTCACCGACCGCCGGCAGGAGCTCGATTTCGCCCTGGCCGGCCTCGACGACCTCGACACCCGCAACCCGGCGGTGCGCGGCGCCTTGCGCGCGTCGTACGGCCACTGGGTCCGCGAGGTCGGCGTCGATGCGTTCCGGGTCGATACCGCGTTCCACGTACCCGCGGCGTTCTTTGCCGACTTCCTGCACAGCGACGACGCCGACGCACCGGGCATCGCGCGCGTCGCCGCCGCCACCGGCCGCGACGACTTCCTCGCGTTCGGCGAAGGCTTCGGCAGCGACGCGCCGTTCGACGACGCCCAGGCGCGCAAGCTCGACACGTACATGCGCACGCCCGGCGGGCTGCCGTCGATGATCAACTTCCCGCTGTACGGCAGCCTCGGCGATGTGTTCGCACGCGGCGCGCCGACCGCGCAGTTGCGCCACCGCATCGAGTCGATGCTCGCACTGCACGCGGACCCGCACCGCATGCCGAGCTTCATCGACAACCACGACGTCGACCGGTTCCTGGCCGGTGGCGACGTGCCGGCGCTCAAGCAGGCCCTGCTGGCGATGCTGACCCTGCCGGGCATCCCCGTCATCTATTACGGCACCGAGCAGGGCTTCGACGATCGGCGTGCGTCGATGTTCGCCGGCGGGGTGGGCAGCGGCGGGCGCGGGCACTTCGATACCGGCGCGCCGCTGTACCGCTACCTGCAAAGCGCCATCGCCCTGCGCCGTGACCACCCGCTGTTCTCGCGCGGCGTGCCGACCGTCTTGGCCGACAACCCGGCCGCCGCCGGCGCGATTGCGTGGCGCACGGACCATGCCGGCGAGTCGGCGCTGGTGGCGCTCAACAGCGCCGGGCACGCCAGCCTGCTTGATCGCATCAACGTGGCAGCGCCCGCCGGCACGCGCCTGCGCGGCCTGTTCGGCATCGAAGGTACGCCGCCCGACCTTGTCGTGGGCGCGGATGGCCGGCTGACCTTGGCGCTGCCGCCACGCAGCGGCATGGTCTGGCGCATCGAACCGCCCACCATCGGGGTGGTAACGCCGACCAAGCCACCGCCGGCTGCGCCGACCATCGATCCGATCAAGCGCCACGGCGGCACCGCGCAACCAACGGTCACCGGCGACCTGTACCTGACCGGCACCGCCCGTCCGGGCCACGCGTTCCAGCTGGTGGTCGACGGCAACCTGGAAGCCGCAACCGACGTGCAGGCCGATAGCGACGGCCGCTGGCGCGCCACGGTCCGCACCGACGGCATGACCGACCCCGCCTTGGCGCATCGCGTCGTCGCATGGGACCCCGACAGCGGCACCGCCGGCGACGCACGTGGCTTCCGTGTTGCACTCGACTGGACATTGCGGGCCGACCACGCCGACCCGCGCGGCGACGACACCGGCCCCACCGGGCGTTATGTCTACCCGCTCGACCCCGGATGGCGCGGCCTGCACCCGGCCGACATCGAACGCGTACGCGTCTGGACCGCCGGCGGCGCCCTGCGTTTCGAACTCACCGTGCGTGGCATCAGCCACGGCTGGAACCCGGCCAACGGATTCGACCGCGTCGCATTCACCGCTTACCTGCAGTTGCCCGGTCGCGACGACGGCACCCGCACCATGCCGCAACAGCACGCCAACCTGCCGGACGGCATGCAATGGCACCGCCGGCTGCGCGCCCACGGCTGGTCCAACGTGCTGACCACCCCGCGGGGCGCCAGCGACACAGACGAAGGCACCCCAGTCACCCCGGGCGCGACCATTGCCGTCGACCATGCCGCACCCACCATTACCTTCATCCTGCCGGCGACTGCCATCGGCCAGGCGGAATCACTGGAAGGCGCGCGGCTGCATGTGACCACCTGGGATTACGACGGGGGTTATCGGCCGCTGGCTGCCAAGGCTGGGCCAATGACGTTTGGTGGCGGGGAGCAGGATGAGGCCAGGGTTATGGACGAGGTGACCGTGCTGCTCGAGGGCACGGAATGACCTGAGTGGCGGCGCCGCGGCGGCAGCGCTATGCGGCGTATTTGCAGCGGTAAGAGATACCGCCGCTGAGATGCAGCATTTCCCGGGACTTGCGACGGGTCACTATGTCGTGAGAGTGCGCTGTTGTGAGCGTCCCAAGGCTTCTGCGACGGAGTACCATCCGGAATACACCCCGTTTTTGGGGTCTACTAAGTGTTAGCCCTATGACAGAAGAAGCCTTGGTCGGACTGCTACTCAGCTTGCCAATCGGCATCATTAGCGGTCTTTACTCCAGCTTGATCGTTACCCGGTACACGCGATTCTCCGACCTTAGGAACGAAGCCTTGCGGGTTGTGAGAAGCATCAACTTTGTGGGGTACGACGAGACGCTAAACATTTCTGGCACGGATGCGGTGAAGGATCTAGCCCACGTAGCTAGCGAATTCATGTATCTGGGGCACTCCGCAGCGGGCTTGGCAGTTCGTGAGATCCACAGCGAGATCATCGGCTGCAACATTGATGCCGAGAGAGGAAATATAAAGGTGGTCGAGTACGCTAATTGGTACGCTCGCTGGCAAGAGGTTGCCCGGTCGCTATCTCCAAGCAAAAGAATATTCTGGCCTATCGGTAAACTGTAGCTGTGTCCCGGGGGCTAACAATTCGTTCAAGCCGAACTTGCTTCGTTACACCAAAGCCATGGCAGAAAAAGCTTGCCATGGCTTTGGCTCCACTACGCAAGTCGGCTTAACTCAGGCGTTAGGCCTTCCAACGTATGTCTGATGTAATCGTAAAAATTCCGCGCACGCTGACTCTTCCAACGGCGCTCAAGCTCTCCATTGATCTTGCGAAGATCGAAGGCGCGAGATCTATCACCGCCGAGTTTGGCGGCGAAGGATCAGTTGAACCCTTCGCAATGCTGTTGATATCCAGCGAACTCCAGAGGACTGCATCGAGAAACAGCGTCGAGTCCTTCACGTGCAAAAACCACGAACGAATGACCTATGCCGCAAGCATGGGATTCTTCAACGCGTTCGGGTATCACGACACTCCGCGGAAGCCAGGAGACAAGAATGGGAGCTCTCGCCATCTACCTGTCAATATTCTGAGCTGCGACGAGCTCAGAGACGAAGCCTATTCCGAGCGGACCGAAGTTGGCGACGTCGTGGAATCCAGAGCCAAGCACCTGGCTCAGATGCTGTGCGGCTCTGATTCGGGCGACTTGTTCGACACTCTCTCTTATTCGATAAGAGAAATAATTAGAAATGTTGTCGAGCATAGCGAATCCGAACAAATTGGAATCTGCGCGCAATACTGGCCAACGAAGAGTCGTGTTGAGGTCGCGATAGTCGATAGGGGAGTGGGTCTTCGGACAACACTACAGAGAAATCCACATCTCGACGTAAATAATGACAAGTCCGCCGTCAACTACGCACTAATGCCAGCGGTTTCAGGTCGAGCGTTCAAGGGGTCAAGGCGGCAGCGGGGGCCCTGGGCAAACTCCGGCTTTGGTCTCTACATGACGAGCCGCATATGTCGGAACGGCGGCAACTTCTTTATCGCAAGTGGCGATACAGGGATGATGCTTACGAAAGCGAAGGGCGGCAAAAGCTATTCATCCTGTTCGTATGAAGGAACAGCCGTTCGATTGGTCATAAGAACTGACGAAATTGGAGCGCTCGCAGACTCGCTGAAGCAATACAGAGAAGATGGTTTCGCTTTCCAGCAGAAATATCGTGAGATCGTTAACATAAATCCTTCCGCGGCTTCGCTGATGCTATCTGAGGACTTTGATATATCCTTGTGGGATAAGGTAGTGGCCGCCTTGAGAAGGAAGGCCTAACAAATCATTCAAGCCGATGCCGCTTCGCGGCACGGCTTAATTCTGGCGTTACGCGGCATGGACAGAACTTCGCGAACGGTGAAATGCGGCACTCACGGCAATGCTGGTCTTGCTTTCGTCTGCTGCCATGTGGCGTCGGAGCGCGATCGACGTCTCGGCTTCTATGAAGTCGCGCCCGACGAGGAATCACCTGAGCCACAAGGCTGGTGCGCATCCTGCGAGGAGCGCTTGATAAAGGCCGGACACTGGACTAATGAGCACGCCGAAGTTCTGGTTGTTGTCTGTGAGTTCTGTTTTGACACTATCAAGCGGCATCATCAGCGTGCCGCCTAACAATTCATTCAAGCCGACGCCGCTTCGCGGCGCAGCTTAATTCAGGCGTTAGCCCGCATGAAATACGACGACGCATCTTGGCACTACGGCGGCGACTTCCCGGCAGATCTACCGCGCGAGGCTGGCGCTACTCATACAGGCATGTTCATTGCATGGGCATTGTTGGCGGGGCTTTCCGGCGAGCTTCACACCACAGATTTCCCCGAAGATATTCCCGAGCTGACGAAGAGGTCGGTGACGCCAGGAGCGTTCTTCTTGTCTGCCTGCGACGGCAAGTTCACAGACGAGGATCTATCCGTGGAGGGCAACGCCTTCGCGAGCTCGTACTTCGACGTGGAGTCTGGAGGCTATCTTGCGGACTATGAGGAGACTCTTGGCCAAAACCTCCCTGCTGGTAGGGATAGCCTGTACCACATCGCTGATAGCTGGGAGAGCTTCGATAAGCTTAGACCTGTACTAGACCGCCGTTTAGCTGAGTGGCGTGCTCGTGCGGCCTAACAATTCGTTCAAGCCGAACTTGCTTCGCTCCACCAACAACATGGCAGGTTAAGCTTGCCATGTTGTCGGCTCCGCTACGCAAGTCGGCTTAACTCAGGCGTTAGGGCGCATTTATGGACTCTGCTGGCATTGACAAGTTACGACAAGAGCTACTTGAGAGCATCGTAAGCGACGCATTCTCGCAAGGAATAATTTCTTCAGAAGATATCTCCGGCAAGCGCCTAGCAGAGAAAGTACTAGAACTAATCAAGCATGCGCACATCGAAGTCATCATTGACCATCGAGAATCAATACTAGAGGCTGCTATCGCATACTTAAAGAAGGATCAGCCAGATTTCAGCCTTCTCGTTTTTGCAACATATTTCGAACACTCCATCAACTACATCCTTGCCACTGCATTGAGAAAGCGAAAGATTCAACAAAAAACCTTGATTGAGATCATTCGCTCATTAACGCTTGAAGCAAAAACAGGGTGGGCGTTCGAGCTATTGGAACTTCCAGTGATTAACCCAGCCCACAGAAAGGTGATTCTAGCCGTCGCCAACGAACGGAACTCCTTCGTCCACTATAAATGGAAACCAAACCCCGACGAGCCTACAGGTCATGACAAGGAGGATGCTCGCTTGACAGTGCTTCTCACCTCAGCACGGAAAAGTGTTACCTATATCCGCATGTATGAGTCACGATACATATTCGCCAAGCACAAGAAGGCAATTCGTAGTGCAGTACGTGCGCCCTAACAATTCGTTCAAGCCGAACTTTCTTCGTTACGGCAAAGGTATGGCAGAAGAGCTTGCCATACCTTTGCCTCCACTACGCAAGTCGGCTTAACTCAGGTGTTAGGCCCCTATGGTTGCTAAAGCGCTACTGGTGACAATCCTTGCAGCCGTGATCGCTGCTGGCTGTACTCGCACAACGGACTCCGCTCAGTTGATACAACTGGCGGCGGTCGCTCCTGCGGTGCTTAGCCAGGCCGCTCCCGACGGAGAAATTCCTGCCCCGCATTGGCCATCCGTTGTGGCCCAGCTGAGCCCTGAGCGTGTCTATAGCTCGCCGGACGGTCTGTACCTCGTGCTGTCATCTTCCTTCGTGGAAGAGCGAGGCTTGTTTGTGCCGCGCTCGTCTGCCTTTGCTGGCAGCAGCGGCACTGATCCGTCATACACTTCCGTTGGTCAGGGCGTCTTCTCGTACCGCATCAAGGGGTAACGGGCCGGGGCCTAACAATTCGTTCAAGCCGAACTTGCTTCGCTCCACCAACAACGCGGCAGGTAAAGCTTGCCACGTTGTCGGCTCTGCTACGCAAGTCGGCTTAACTCAGGCGTTAGGGCTCAGACCGGACCTATGAAGCTCTTGAAATTACTTTGCGCCGCGTTACTGCTCGTACCCACCTGTGCTTTCGCGACAGGCTACCTGGGCTGGTCCTTCGGCATGAGCCGTGAGCAGGTTCAGGCCCAAAAAGAGTATGGCCCGTACTACCCCTTCAAAAACGGCGATCTCGGGTCACAGGCCGGGCCGTTCCAAGGCACGCATGTCCCGATCTCCTTCTACTTCAATGGGGAACGGCTGGTCCGAGTCATGCTCATCGCTTACATGGGCAGCGACCTCGCAGCTGCGGAAGCGGCGGTCCGCTCAGCCGTATCGCAGCTCGAGGCAGATTTCGGAGGCGTGGAGCTGTCCGGGTTGGCTATCGCGCCTGCTACATCGGAAGCGGTAGTCGCAGCTTTTAGTGCTCAGGCCCCGGGCTTGGCTCCGGGCCAGCGCTTTCAGTTCGGCGCTCACCCCATGCTTGAGAACCGGAAGGCCTGGGTCTCCGTTACCGCTATGGAGCAAGGCCAGTACATGGTCGCAGTAAACTATGCTGAGCCCTAACAATTCGTCCAAGCCGACGCCGCTTCGCGGCGCGGCTTAACTCAGGTGTTAGGCCGCAAGGGGAACATCGTGAATAACGGACATTTCGCGCTCAAAGCTGTCGCAGTCGTTTTCTGCTTGTTCGGCGCTCTCGCTGGCGTGGACATGGCACTTGACGTTGCGCGCGGGAGCATCTCACTTAACCTCGGCATCTTGGGGCTCTTCATCGGCGTCGGCTTGCTGCGGCACAGTCGGCCCTGGCGAGTTGCTGCACTTGTTTGCGCTTGCCTTACCGCCGTCGCTTCTTCTGTGCTGGGCGTAGCCGCGCTCATCAGTGAGCAGCCCATCGTCTATTCCGGCTGGGGTCAAACTGGCACACTGCCCTCTTTTGTAGGCCCAGCTATCGCTGCGGTTGGTCTAGCAATCGCGCTCTGGCAGCTTTGGGTGCTCACTCGGCCGCAAGTCAGGCAGTTATTTCAGCTGGCAAATGCGGCCTAACAATTCGTTCAAGCCGAACTTGCTTCGCTACACCAACAACATGGCAGAAAAAGCTTGCCATGTTGTTGCCTCCGCTACGCAAGTCGGCTTAACTCAGGCGTTAGGCGGTACTGCTGAAAGTTTTTCGGCACTCGCTTCTTCGGTCGGTCCGTCGCAGCGTGTGGTGCGGCGCGAGCTTAACCTTCACCGGCTCCGGCCGGTGTCCTTCGGCAACTCCCCGCGGCAGTCTGCTTGTACGGCTTCGGCAACACGGCTCAATCATTGCGGGGCCATCTTCGGCGGCACGTCGCCTTGAGGGTTCCGGGTAAAGCGCCGGTCGGCCTGGGCTGCTACTGTTTCGGGTGGTGGCGGGTTGGCCAAGGCTGGCGCTGGGGAGTTCAGTCAGCTGGTGGAGCAGCGCCGCCTAACAAGTCATTCAAGCCGAACGCCACAAGTGGCGTCGGCTTAACTCCGGCGTTAGGCGTGGCTGTAGACATTCGGAGATCGTGATGAGTCAAGAACAGGAACTCTGGCGTCTTGAGGAGCAATTTTGGGTCGGTGACGCAGCTTTCTATGAGCGCACTCTCGCACCTGAATCTTTTATGGTGCTTCCAGCGCCGGTCGGGGTGCTTGAGCGCGCAGCGACCATAGAGTCGATTCGGTCGGCTTCACGTTGGCAGAACGTCTCATTCATTCAAAAACACTATGCGGCATCAACTGCAGACATTGTCGTGCTCGCATATGTCGTGCAGGCAGATCGTGGGAGTGGAAACTCGGCCTATGCTGCGCAGTGCAGCTCCACGTATGTTCGTATAGGCGGTAGTTGGCGGCTTGCGTTGCACCATCAAACACCGGCGGGCCAGGCCAACGAGGGCCGCGCCTAACAATTCGTTCAAGCCGAACTTGCTTCGTTAAACCAAAGCCATGGCAGAAAAAGCTTGCCATGGCTTTGGCTCCACTACGCAAGTCGGCTTAACTCAGGCGTTAGCGCCCACAGCGAGGTCACTGAGACGTGCAAAGCGAACGACCCGCCGGCGTGCCTGCCGGGACCATCCAGATCGACCCTGAGCAGGGCTTCGGGCCTCATCTTTCGAATGCGTTTCTTGACCTGTATGGCGAGGACTCGGTCTTTGTAACTGCTACCGTAGATCTGCTGACCTGGCAATTCGTCGCCGTGCTTATCAAGGTTGAGAAGCTCCCGGCGGACTTTGTGGCAGTTCAATACGGCACCCCCGAGATGCGGCACGCCTTGGACGCCTTTCTCAAGACCCTTTCTGGCCGCGGCTTAGAAAAGCCTTCTACCTCGCTCATGCGGTCGGCTGTAGGGCATGAGCAGCCGCAGGCATTTCAGGCCGCTGCCGGCGCCCTGCTGGGATACGATCTGGTGGCGCGCTGGCTGCAGCTGCTAGAGCAACAGGACTATGTTGGCATGACCGCGCTCTTGGCCGTGCAGTAGGTGGGCGCTAACAATTCATTCAAGCCGACGCCGCTTCGCGGCGCGGCTTAATTCAGGCGTTAGGCCGCTATCAAATTTCCCTAGCAGTTGTCATTTTGGAGACGCCGTGCGCCGTACCACGTTAGACCTCTGGCAAAGCTTTGCTTCTAAACCGGCTGGGAAGTGGGCGTTCTCGCGCCTACTGTGCGTAAAGGCGCCGTACTTTGGCAGCATTCGCCCGAGGTTCGAGGAGCTTCGTCCACAATATTGCGAGGTGCGGATGCGGAAGCGCCGGGCCGTGCTAAACCACATAGGAACGGTGCATGCCGTTGCCATGTGCAATATGGCGGAACTCGCAGGCGGCACAATGACTGAGGTAACCATTCCCTCCACACACCGCTGGATCCCCAAGGGTATGACCGTGAAGTACCTCAAGATGGCAAAGACTGACCTAGTTGCCATCGCTACGCCCCAGTCGCAAATCGATTGGTCGGCACCTGGTGAATTCAAAGTCAACGTCGTGGTGCGGGATCAACAAGCGGAGCCCGTATTTGAGGCACTAATTACTATGTGGGTCGCACCTCGCAAGAGCCATTCGGGCCCGGCCTAACAATTCGTTCAAGCCGAACCTGCTTCGCTACACCAACAACATGGCAGGTAAAGCTTGCCGTGTTGTCGGCTACGCTACGCAGGTCGGCTTAACTCAGGTGTTAGGCGGTACTGCTGAAAGTTTTTCGGCACTCGCTTCTTCGGTCGGTCCGTCGCAGCGTGTGGTGCGGCGCGAGCTTAACCTTCACCGGCTCCGGCCGGTGTCCTTCGGCAACTCCCCGCGGCAGTCTGCTTGTACGGCTTCGGCAACACGGCTCAATCATTGCGGGGCCATCTTCGGCGGCACGTCGCCTTGAGGGTTCCGGGTAAAGCGCCGGTCGGCCTGGGCTGCTACTGTTTCGGGTGGTGGCGGGTTGGCCAAGGCTGGCGCTGGGGAGTTCAGTCAGGTGGTGGAGCAGCGCCGCCTAACAAGTCATTCAAGCCGAACGCCACAAGTGGCGTCGGCTTAATTCCGGCGTTAGGCCGCAGCAAAGACACATTCGCTTCTGGGGATTGCTTCGGACCGTTCGTGGCGCTTCTGCATCACGGCTTCGGCTGCATCGCGCGCCGCGGGGCCATCGGTAAAGCGCCGTGCCTGCCTCGCTTGTCAGGTGCGCAGCTGACGGCTCGTTCCGCTGATACTCTTTCGGCAAGGCCACAGTCGGGGAGCGTCCGGTTGCAGCGCCCTAACAATTCGTCCAAGCCGATGCCGCTTTGCGGCACGGCTTAACTCAGGTGTTAGGCCGGGGAACCAACGTGTTCAGCAAGCCAATCATTTACATGCAGATCCATGCAGGCCACGTAGCCGCCCGGAGGATTGGGGCCGGGAGCGTCCGCAAGGAGTGCGGTGCTCTAAGCCATCCTCGCACCCTTATGGGCGACTTCATGGCTGTGGAGGCTTGCTTTCGGGCCGTGTTCCGGGAGCTCGCCTCGAGTGGCCTGTTTCCGGTAAAGCCCAGTGTGCTCGTCCACCTTGTCCCGGAAGCTGTAGGCGGCTACACGAACGTCGAAGAGCGCGCGTTCCAAGAAGCTGCAGCAAGCGCTGGCGCACGCATCTGCAAGGTCGTCACAGGTCGGCTCCCTCTCAGCGACAGTCAAGTAGGCGAGGCTCTTCGGTAATGTCGCCCCGGCCTAACAATTCGTCCAAGCCGACGCCGCTTCGCGGCGCGGCTTAACTCAGGTGTTAGGCCCCTATGGCGACAGCTTGGCGCGTGCGGTTTTGGGTGGTGCCGGCTGGCCTTGTCGGACTAGCGATTGGTCTTAGCGGCTGCGAGTTTCGGCCGCCCCTGCTTTCTGCCGTCGCCTACGACGGCAAAGAAGATGTCGTCATCCACGCGACGCTCCGCTCTTCAGACGCGGCGACCATCAAGCGGCGAGAGCTTTACGCACGGCTGACAGTCGTCAACTGCGACGGGTCCGGCGATCGTTTTCCCACAGATCCGCCAATTGAGGGCGGACGCATCCCTGGGCATGGCACCGCAGCGCAGGGTGGTACGGTGCAGATCACCGGTCGAGTGCCGGCTTGGATCTATGCCAAGTATCCCAAGCCGTGCGTATACCTAGAGGGCGGCGGCTACTTTTCCGGAACGGTAAAATCCGGCATGGTCCCTGTCGTGCGCCAACGTAGTGCGGGGCCTAACAATTCGTCCAAGCCGACGCCGCTTCGCGGCGCGGCTTAACTCAGGTGTTAGGGCGCAATGGATAGGCTCACGTTACTCATAGCTTTCTTGGTTGCTGCATTCGCAGGCACGGCGTCCTCTGCCGAGTCCTTCAGCTTTGAAGAGCTTGCTGCCTGCGATGAAAGTTACGATCCATATGGCCAAGATCGACTTACCGTCGAGCGCGCCGATGCTCGCTTACTAGTATCTGGACTGGTCGGACTGAGTTGCGGCGAGCGCGTCACGCGACCTCAATTCTTGCCCGACTGGGGTTCGCTCACCTTAGCAATTGACACGGACAGCGGCGGTGAGCCGGTTGCGGCGTGCCGGTGTACCGCGAAGATCCGGTTCACCCTGAATCAAGAGGTGCCATCCGGCCGTATCATCTACTTGGTCAAGAACGGAAAGGGTGCGGCTCATGCTGTTGCGCCCTAACAAGTCATTCAAGCCGATGCCGCTTCGCGGCACGGCTTAATTCTGGTGTTAGGCGTCTATGGAAACATCCTCGCTCGTGCAGAATGCAGACCGGCTAATCGGCGCCATGGGCTCTTGGCCGTCGTTTCATGATGCAAACGTCCTGTCGGTAGAGCGAAGCGACGATACGCTGCGCCTTCGCATCCACGTGTTTTCCATGACAGATCGCGTAGACCCGGCTGGCTATTACGTGCTGGAAAAGCATCACTTGGCCACGTTCGCCTTCGAAGGCATCACATCGGACTCTCTCCCCTTGGCATACGAGACCGACTGCCTGGACCACTTGTGGTTTGAGCAGTCGGGCGCTCTGGTCTGTGCTCATCTTGAGTCGCACATGGATCTGGGCGGTGAAGTGTCGTGCTGCCGGGTGGCTGTCCAAGACGTCGTACCATGCTCCCCGGAGGGCGTCCCGCTAGGCGCCTAACAATTCGTTCAAGCCGAACTTGCTTCGTTACACCAAAGCCATGGCAGAGAAAGCTTGCCATGGCTTTGGCTCCACTACGCAAGTCGGCTTAACTCAGGCGTTAGGTCGCTGACGACCATCAAGGGGACTGGACAGTGAAGCTCCGCATCGCAATCGGTATTGCTGTAACGATCGCGCTTCAAGCGCTGCTTCAACACGCAGCAGATCTGCTGCATCCAGCCCCATTTATCGTCGCAGACACTGATGCTCTTTTCCGTTCAATAGCCGCAACGTCAGGGCTCATATTCTTTATTTCAGTCGCAGTTGGTTCGCTAATTGCCAAAGGCCGCTTCACTGGCGCAGCTATCGCTCTTTGGAGCATCTACTGGGCGGCTACTCTCGTCATCCTTGCGGCCATCGCATCTCCAGCAGTGGAGCTCACGACAATTTTTCAGATGGCACGGTTTAACTGGCTCGGCTTAACTTCCACCTTGCTCGCTAGCATATTTGGCGCCCTTCTCGGCAAGCTGCTTTCCAGAGTTTTGTGGCCTCACAGCTCGCTGGCTGCAACCTAACAATTCGTTCAAGCCGAACTTGCTTCGCTACACCAACAACGTGGCAGGTAAAGCTTGCCACGTTGTCGCCTACGCTACGCAAGTCGGCTTAACTCAGGCGTTAGGCATGTTCCGGACACTCATCTGCTGCCCAAACTGCCGCAATGAAATCTCGCTTGAAGAGGCGAGAACTACCATTCCGGCTGTCCCACTGCCGGAACAAAGCACCACCTTCAAGACGGCCTCGCTCGTGTACACCGTCTGCCCCAAGTGTCGCCGGGACTTCCGCGTCACAGGAGAGCGATCTGCCGCTTTGGGGGTACTCGTCGCCGTGTTCCTCTCCCTCGTCAGCGGGTTCTTCCTGGACTCGTGGGTTCCACTGGCCGTTGTTGCCCTTTTGCTGCTATTTCAGCGCAAGATCACGCAGATTCTTATCCGGGCAGAACATGCCTAACAAATCATTCAAGCCGATGCCGCTTCGCGGCACGGCTTAATTCTGGTGTTAGCCGTTGAGGACAGTACGTGGATAACTCGGAAGACCAATTCCAAGAGCTCGTAGCTCAGCTCGTTGGGCGTGCCAATCGAATGCTGGCGGAGCGGTCCGAGGTTTTTCCTATGGGTCTTCTGCTCCTGCCAGACGGCGGGCTCGACGTATCTGTGGCTGCGTACGATTCGGTCGAACAAATTCCGGAGCTGCTTAGCGCTATTCAAGCCAGCCTGTCGGAGAAGGTCCAGGAGGGCTCAGCCATCGCGTCGTGCATCGCGTATCCGGACTACGAGGCCGGAGAAGTCGTCGCGTTCTTAGAGAACCGCGAGAACTATTGCGCAACCGTGCGTATTCCGGTGGCCGGCGCTCCAACCTCGGAAGCCGACCTCGAGAACATTGCTGTAGAAGACGGCAGCGTGTATGTGTTCCCGGTCAACGGCTAACAATTCGTCCAAGCCGACGCCGCTTCGCGGCGCGGCTTAACTCAGGTGTTAGGCGGCTGCTGCTGGAAGGTTCTGCCGCACTCGCTTCTTCGGGAAATAGCGTTGCGACTGGCGGCGTGACTCGTGCTCATCCCACGCTGGCTCCGGCTGGGGTCCTTCGGCAGCCACGTCGGGCCGGCCGGTCCGTTGCTCCAGCAAGTCGACTCAATCATTGCGGAGCCATCTTCGGCTGCACGTAAGCCTTTGGCTTTCAGGGTAAGGCGCCGGTCGCCGCGGGCTGGTACTGTTTCGGCTGGTGGCGGGCGTGGGGTGTGGTGTTGGCGGGTCCGCCAGCACCCAAGGCAGCACCGCCTAACAGGTCATTTAAGCCGAACCCACTTCGTCTTAGTTGCAGGCATGTTCGCTGCTGGGGCTTCGGTTCAACTCCCGACTCACGCGTTGTGGGTCGGCTTAATTCCGGTGTTAGGCGCCAATCCAAACTTCAAGGAGATTCCAACGTGGGAACCTGGTCGCACGAACCTTTTGGCAACGACTCTGCAAACGATTGGGCGTACGACCTTGAGGATCAAACGGACTTTTCTCTAGTCGCTCAGGCCCTCCAGAACGTTCTGGACAATGGCAACGACTACCTGGACTCAGATGTAGCTGTTGAGGCCGTCGCTGCAGCAGAAGTCTTGGCCAAAGCGCTCGGGCGCGGGACGCAAGCTGATGCTTATACCGAGAAAGTAGACACTTGGCTCAAATCTCTCGCCGTCAAGCCATCTCCAGATCTCCTGTCCAAGGCGCAAGCTGCGCTCACTCGCATCGTGGGGCCGGATTCTGAGCTTCGTGAACTGTGGGAAGAGAGCGATGACTTTGAGAGTTGGCAGTCTTCCGTCAGGGCGCTGCAGTCCGCAGTTGGCGCCTAACAATTCATTCAAGCCGATGCCGCTTCGCGGCACGGCTTAATTCTGGTGTTAGGGCTCACAGGGGGCTTCATGGACGGCAAAAATCTTGTCTGGGACCACTTCAAGTTCAATGCCGAGCAGCGGTTGAAGGGGTTCAACTTCTTCGTACTACTCTCTATTTTTGCAGACGGTGGCGTGTTCACCGCTCTTGAGAAGGACCTGGATCCAAAGCTTCTCGTACTGCTCGGGCTGTTCATCGCATTGCTCGCTTTAGTTTTCTGGCTCGTTGACTCCCGGAGCCGCCAACTGCTCAACATCACAATCCCCGCACTAAAGGAGATTGAGGCAGAATTTCCAGAAAAGTATCGGCTCTTTGCAATTGACGCGATCGAGCAAGGTTCGGTAGTGCGCTACACGTTCGCCATTCGAGTTCTACTTGTAGCCCAACTGCTATTTGGGGTTGGCGTTTCCTGTTATGGGTTGTCACGGTGGTGAGCCCTAACAATTCGTTCAAGCCGAACTTGCTTCGTTACACCAAAGCCATGGCCAAAAAGCTTGCCATGGCTTTGGCTCCACTACGCAAGTCGGCTTAACTCAGGCGTTAGGCTGCACATGTCGATTATCTACCCACCCGAACTACTTCCTCAGATCAAAAGCGCCTGGAAGGCGTCGACCGGATTTCATAGCCGTCCGCGCCCCTCCCTACCTGATGATGACGCCCTAAAAGAGCTACTTGATCTGGCGTATCAAACCAGTCTTCTTCGCGAAGAAGGCCGAAAACTCACTTTCCGTATTCTCTATTTGCCGCGAGACAAGGGCAAAAAGCGGGGAGCGACAAGGGTTAGTCGTGAAAATTCGCGCTTAGCTGAATTTTCGAATGATCGCCAATTCACGATCGCCGAACTTCGACGCCTGGCTCCAGCGGCCGACGCAATACGAAGCATGATTTGTGTTGACTATGTCAAAGGCGAATGGCGTGTGTGGGCCATCTTGGATACGGGCGCCAATTGGTGGAATTTCTCCCGTCATGAGTCAAGCAGCGGAACACCTCCGCCAGAGAATTTTGCAATTTACAGCCAAGGACCCGGCGAGCTCACCATCTCTTCTGGTGGGTTCACACTACTCTCTTTGAGAAGCGGCTCCGTGTATGTCCCAATGGGATCGGCTTTGCATTGGGGACCAGT
Source organism: Lysobacter zhanggongensis (assembly GCF_046638635.1). Classification (NCBI taxonomy): domain Bacteria; kingdom Pseudomonadati; phylum Pseudomonadota; class Gammaproteobacteria; order Lysobacterales; family Lysobacteraceae; genus Lysobacter; species Lysobacter zhanggongensis. The sequence goes on along the minus strand of NZ_JBJXHK010000002.1, from coordinate 58,986 downwards.
CAGCTCGCATTTCCAGCCAGCACGTGAACTCCTATACAAAGAAGCCATTGAAAAACTGGAGCAAAAGGTTTGGGACGAGGATGGTGACGATGATGATTACCCGCACCGCTTCTACGACATGTGCCTTTCGAGAATTCTTTCAGGCATTCGCGAACTTGGGCATGGAGGCACACTCATCGTCGTTCCAGACCATCTATCACCCAATGATTCACGACTAACGGACAGAATAACAATCAAGCACCAATGCAACTATGACTTTGCGTGGAACTTGATGATTCAAAGCTTGGAGCTACACAACAAGTACTACGCCCTGCACTTCCCTTTATGGGAATCAAAGAAACCGATTGCAATAAATGACTACCAAAGCATCTCAATACTTGAGTCGAGGCGACTCGAGAATCGCGAATCCCTCTCTGATTGCCTGCGCTTCATCGCTTCGCTTTCATCTGTTGACGGCGCGCTGATCCTCACTACAAAAATGCGACTCATCGGATTCGGCGGGGAAATAACAGCCCAATCTCCCACGCTGCAGAATATTCAACTATCCGCGAATCCGGACGCATCGACATTAAGGCGCGTGTCCATCGAGTCTTATGGAACGCGCCATCGTTCTGCGTTCCGGTTCGTATCTTCCTACGAGGACGCAATCGCATTCGTAATTTCTTCGGACGGTGGCGTTAAGGCCACGAAGCGGCTTGGATCAAACGTAGTACTTTGGCCTGAAGTTCAAGCAAATCAGTTTGCTTAAAGGGTGCAGCCTAACAATTCGTTCAAGCCGAGCCCGCTTCGCGGCCTCGGCACCACCCGGTTCACCTCGGGCGGGCCGTCTTAACTCAGGCGTTAGCGCACACAAAGAGGCATTCCTTGGACCTATCCCATATCAAGAAGCATCTTGCCAATCACCCCATATCCTTTCGTGTCGCCGGAGGATCGCTGACCCTATTCTTCGTTCTTGGATTTGTTCTTGCGAGTTTCGGGATTCATGGGCTTTGGGCTGAAAGCACTTTGAAATTGATTGGCGAGAATCGTGCGCCAGGAACATTTGCAGTTTTCTTCAGCGTTTCCTTGCTTTACCTGTCTGCAAAAGTTGCAATAAGAGGCTCTTCATTTGACCCGCAAGGACGTCTGGACCGGTTGCTGAGCGTCTATATCCCCAACGCAGCTCTCGGCATTGGTGCGGCGTACGTCGGTATAACAACTGGCGCGGCATTGGCTATCGGCGTCTTCGCTGACGACTCGATCTCCGCACCATTCGAGTTGCCAGAACTGCTATGGCTGTGCGCAAAATTGCTTGGCGGACTTCTCTTTACCTATCTCCTTTTTGTGTTCATAACGATAAGTAAGTCGACGGCGCCGGGCTATGCAACTCCCAATTTCCAAAGGAACATTCGCGTTATAAGTGGCTTGTTCTTCTTGGCACTGCTTGGCAGATCGTTATTGGCAATTGCCAGTGCGCGCTAACAATTCATTCAAGCCGACGCCGCTTCGCGGCGCGGCTTAATTCAAGTGTTAAGCCCCATGGAAGCTCTCGTCGCAGTCTTGTCCGCAGCGTCTGTCCAAGTTGCCATCGCACTCTGTGTTGTTGCGTTGGGTGTAGGACTGCTTCGTTTACCCAAGCGTTTGACCGCGCGGAACAAGGTAACTTGGGTAGTTTTGGCTAGTGCATTTGCCGTACTTGGAGCTTGGACAATGCACCAGCAATCCAACGTTCTTGCTGGCAGTCCTGTCCATTCGGCCGACAGACCGGTCGCAATCGCAACCCGCGGTGTTGTTAGATACGTCTCCGAAACTCAGGCGCACCGATATCACGGAGCTATGTGGGCGATTGTTGTGCTCGTGGTTGTTTCCACGGGTATCCACAGGGTGTCATCCCGTATAGAAGAGGCGTAACAATTCGTTCAAGGGGATGTCGCTTCGCAGCAACCCTTAACTCAAGCGTTAGGCCGCTAAGGCAGCAATAAAGCAAGCCGTCGGAACAAGGACTTGGCGTTGCAGCTTGGCACTTTGCCTCCGGGCTTGTAGCTCCATCGTCGAAGCAATTTCCTCGGGTTATAGGGCTCGCAGCTCAACCAGCGGGCCACGTTGCTCGGCAGCCCTGGTTTCCGGCTCCATGTTCCGGGCAACCTGCTCGGCCGTTGAAGCTCAGAGCTCGGCCGTTGGAGCTCTTGGTCCCACCTTCCGAGTAAATAGCTCGGCCGTCGGGGCTCCGAGCTCCATCGGTGGGTCTTTCTGCTCGGTGGCTGGAGTTCTGAGCTCGGCGCGCTAGTCTTGGCCGTGGTCGGCCGCAATCGGTGCGCGGCCTGGCACACACGATGTGCCCTTCCAGCACTTGCCGCAGCTCATCTACCTCGCCGCACTCGGCGTTGCGGTGATGGTCTCGGTGGTGACGACCTTCCTTCTGGCTATACGGCGCGAGCCTGAGAGTTCATTCAAGCCGGATCGGCTCCGCGGCTCGGCATGATTCAGACGCTAGAGCACACAACAGGAATAGGTGGGGAAGAACGAGTGTTCACCGTCTACGGCGATCTGAAGTCAGGCAACTGCTACAAGGTCAAGCTGGTGTTGGCACAGCTTGGGCTGGCGCACGAGTGGGTGCGCGTTGACATCCTGCAAACGCAGAACCGTACATCGGCGTTCCTGGCCAGGAACCCGAACGGCAAGATACCGCTGCTGGAGATCGAACCCGGCACCTACCTGCCCGAGTCGAATGCCATCCTCCACTACCTCGCAGAGGGCACGCCGCTCCTGCCGTCGGCGCGTCTCGAACGTGCACAGGTCCTGCAGTGGCTGTTCTTCGAGCAGTACAGCCACGAACCCTACATTGCGGTCGCGCGCTACATCGTCCGCTACCTCGGCCGACCCGAGGAGCAGGAAGCCAGGCTGCAGGAGAAGATGGCGCCCGGCCACGCCGCGCTTCGAGTCATGGAGCAGCACTTGTCGCAGCGCGCATTCTTCGTCGCGGAGCGGTACAGCATCGCGGACATCGGCCTCTACGCCTATACGCACGTGGCGCACGAAGGCGGGTTTGATCTGGCGCAGTATCCGGCCGTACGGGCATGGCTTGAGCGCGTGAAGGCGCAACCGGGGCACGTGTCCATGAGCGGGGCGCCGGGAGCGGCAGCGCTCTAGCCAGTAGCGGCAGCCGACACGGCCCAGCAGGGCCCCGCATGCGCAGGGCCCCGCCTCGGGCTTATTCCGCTTCCGCCGTTTCGTCCTCGGGGAACCACGAGTAGCGCCAGCCGAGTGGTGCATCGGCATCGACGGCGCGTGCGACGTACCGCCCCTCCGGAAGTGGCTGCACGACGCGATCGCTATCGTCGCGCAGCGGCACCGCGGGCTGGACGGCTTCCGAGTGGGCGGGCAGCGAGCCGGCAAACAGGCGGCCCAGCAGCGTCTCGATGTCGGTCGCGCCCTGCGTGAGCGCCGCGTGGACTAGGCTGCAATCGTCGGCCGCCCAGATGCGCGCGCGCGCGGCCGCGGCTTCGCGTGGCGTCCAACGCTCGCCCTTGGCCTCACGCAGGCGCGACTTGTGGGTCCTGAGCATTGCGCTGGCGTCGCGCCGCGCGGTGCGGTCGCCTGCGTTGGCGGCCTGGATCAATTTGTATACGCCGGAGTCGGCGTAACGCGCGGTCTCGCGGGCGACGGCGGCTTCAATGTCAGCCGGGGTCTTGTCGGCCAGCGGAACGATATTCGACACCACCACCAGGTCGTCGCTCCACGCGGGCTTCTTTTGCCAGCGCGATGGGGCGCCGGGCAGCTGCGGCGAGTAGGCGCCGAGGGTGACCGAGCTGACCAGCGCGGAATAGTCCGGCGTCATGCTGTAGGTCGCCACCAGTTCGTAGCGCGGCTCGTCCTGCGTCACCAGGTCGTCCACCGATTGGTCCGGCGCGAGCACATGGCGCTGGATGTCGCGTCCGGCACCCCACGGCGTGCCAGCGACGCTGCGCTCGATCGCACCCAGCAATGCGTCGGTGTTCGACAGCTTGCACTGGGCACCTTCGAACACGGTGTTCGCGTCCCGCACCTGGTTCTGGGCGGACGCCTTGGCTTCAGCGTTGATGAGCGCCGTCGCGATCAGCCCGCCGGCCAGGCCCGCGGCAGCGGCGCTGCCGTACGAGAGCCCGGGGGTATTCATGTACAGGCTGTTGGTGGCGTTGGTGATGGTGTCACCGACATCGATGTAGCCGTAGGTGATCTGGCTCTTGAGCCGGTCATGCGCGGCCACGGCGTGCAGTGCCATGCCCGAGAGCAGTTCGCCTTGCGACGGATCGTGGCGCTCCGGCGCGTCCTTGGCCGCGTGGGCGGTTCCGCACGCGCATGCCAGCACCGCCGCGGCGAGCGGCAGTCCCATGTTTCTGCTGATCATCTGATCCCCTTTCCCCTGAATGCGCGAACGCGCCGGGAAAGCTTATCCACGGGCGGCTTAACCCGCAAAACGGAGTGGGTTGGGGCGGGGAGGCAGGTACGGATCCCAAACATTTGGATGCATGGGCGGCTGCGCGCTGCTTAGGGGGTAGGCTTTGGCAGTCGCGAGGCCTCTGCCATGCATCCGGATTCTTTTTCGCCGGGCCGCGTACGAGGCAAGTTGACGTTGATTGCGACGAGGCGCTTACGCCTTTCACAAGCCGGGGAGAACCGAATGAAGCCGCCTGTCTCACTCAAGGTCGTCGCAATCGTGGCGTTGCTGTGGAACCTGCTCGGCTGTCTTGCGTTCTTCTCGGATCTTCGTCTTTCGCCCGACGACCTCGCCCGGCTGCCCGAGGCCCAGCAGGCGCTTTACGCCGCGCGCCCGGGCTGGGCCGTTGTGGCGACCGCCGTTGCGGTTTTCGGGGGCGTGCTCGGCTCGATCGGGCTGTCGCTGCGCAGGAAGTGGGCGTTCCCGGTGTTTGTCCTCTCGCTGCTCGGAATCCTTGTCCAGGACTTCGGCCTGTTCGTGCTGGCAGACGGCGCGACCCTCGCGGGTCCGGTGGCCGTGGCCATGCAGGCGATCGTGCTGGCCGTGGGCATCGGCCTTGTCTGGTTCAGCCGCAGGGCGATTGCACGCGGTTGGCTGGTGTAGCGCGGCGACTCCGGGAGGCGGCGTCTGTTTTGGAAATGCTGAAAGTTTTCGGGCTGTTCGTGGTCACGGCGCTTGCCGAGATCGTCGGGTGCTACCTGCCGTACCTGTGGCTCAAGCAGGGCCGCTCGGCCTGGCTGCTGGTGCCGGCGGCGTTGAGCCTGGCGGCATTCGCCTGGCTGCTGACACTGCATCCACACGCGGCCGGCCGGGTCTACGCGGCGTACGGCGGCGTCTACATCAGCGTCGCGCTGGTCTGGCTGTGGGTCGTGGACTCGGTGCGGCCAACGGTCACGGACTGGGTCGGCGTCGGTTTCTGCCTGCTCGGGATGGGGATCATCATGGCGGGCGCGAAGTCATGACGGCCTCGGCTCACACGTTTCGGCCCCCGACCCACGGCGGTTGACGCCACCGGACCGCCGGGCGGACGATCGGGGGCAATGCTCGTCCTGCAGGTACGAGCGTCCCGGGAGGGGTCTCATGCCGAGTGGAAGCTGTCATTGCGGGGCTGTCCGGTTTTCGGTGGACGGCGAGATCGACCAGGCCATCGAGTGCAACTGTTCGCACTGCAGCCGGAAGGGCTTCCTGCTGTGGTTCGTCCCGCGCGCGGCGCTGGAGGTGATCTCCGGCGCGGACACGATGAGCACGTACACCTTCAACCGCCACGTCATCCAGCACCGGTTCTGCCCAACCTGTGGCTGCCAGCCGTTCGGGCTCGGACAGATGCCGGACGGGGCCGAGATGGCTGCGATCAACCTGCGTTGCGTCGAAGGGATCGACCTGGACGCGATCAAGCGCGTGCAGGTCAATGGCCGCGAGTTCTGACCGCGTGGTCAGTGTGCATTGCAACTCGTTGCCGGGCGCATTTGGCATGCGCGCCCGATGGAGTGCGGCGTGATCCTGGATGCACTGCTCGGCCACCACGCGGTGCTGCTGATGGTTGCGTCGGTCGTGGTAGCGGCCGTGTACCTGTTGCGGCAGCTGGGCCGGCTGTTTGCGCGCTGCGTGCACGGGGCGCGTCCCCAGCGCCGGTGATGCGGGCCGATCGGCGACAATGGCGTGCGCCGTCGCGCGTTCCCGCACCACGATCGAGTAAGCCATGACCGACCTGCCCGCCTGTCCCGCCTGCAACTCCACCTACACCTACGCCGACGGCGACATGCTGATCTGTCCCGAGTGTGCGCACGAATGGAACCCGTCCGCGGCGCCCGCCGCCGAGTCGGAAACCGTGCACCGCGATGCGGTCGGCAACGTGCTTGCCGACGGGGACGCGGTCACCGTGGTCAAGGACCTCAAGGTCAAGGGTGCCAGCGGCGCGCTCAAGGCCGGCACCAAGGTGCGCAACATCCGGCTGGTCGACGAGGACCACAACATTGACTGCAAGATCGACGGATTCGGTCCGATGAAGCTCAAGTCCGAATTCGTACGCAAGGCCTGACCGGCCCCAGGCACCACCGCATGAACCTCAACCAGGTCACCCTGCCCACCACTGCGGCGCTGTTCGACGGGACGGTCGGGTTCTACCGGGCGATGGGGTTCACCCTGATCGTCCACTCGCCGCCGCGGTACGCGCGGTTCGAGTGCCCGGACGGCGATGCGACGTTCTCGCTGCATGCGGTGGAGGAGTCCGGCGGGCGTTGCAGCGAACCGGGCAGCGGCGTGCTGGTGTACTTCGAGTGCGACGACCTCGACGCGCGGGTGGCCCGGCTGGCCGCAGCCGGCATCGCGTTCGACCAGCCGCCAACCGACCAGCGCTGGTTGTGGCGCGAGGCGCGGCTGGCCGACCCCTCCGGCAACCGCCTCTGCCTGTTCCGCGCGGGCGACAACCGCCGCCATCCACCGTGGCGGGTGGCGTCGCCAGCCAATTGAGCGCGGCCGCGGACGGTCAACCCGGCTTGCGCGCTCCCGTCATCGCGCCGAACACGCCGTCGCGATACACCCATGCGTGCAGCAGCGCGGCCGACACATGCAGCACCACGGTCGCGAACAGCAAGTAGGCGAGCCATCCATGCGCGGCGCGCAGGGCGGCATACACGAGCGGGTCCTGCGGTGCGATCGGCGGCAGTACCAGGCCGGACGCCATGCGCACGGGGTCGCCGGCGGCAGAAAGCATCGCCCAGCCGATCACCGGTAGCGCGACCATCAGCCCATACAGCAGCCAATGCGAGGCGTGGGCGGCGCGGCGTTGCCAGACCGGCAGTGATGCGGGCAATGCCGGCGGTTGGTGGCGCATCCGGTTGCGCAGGCGCAGCACGGCCAGCAACAGGATCGCGATGCCCATTGGGCGGTGCAGGTCGATCAGCCACGGCCGGGCGGAAACCGAACTGACCATTCCGACGCCGATGAACAGCATCGCGATGATGAGCACGGCCATCAGCCAGTGCAGCCATCGCGCGGTGCGGTTGAAGTGGGCGGGGTTCGTGTCGTGCGCACTCATGGGGTTGCTTCCTGCGTGGTGGCGGCGTTGCCTTGTCCCAGCGCCAGCTCGCGCTGCCGCCGGTTGAACGATTGCGCGTAGGCGGCCGAGCGTGCGGCCAGGATCGGGTCGCCCGACGCGGCCACGCCACGGGGGAGCACCAGCGGGTCGAAGTTGATGTCGCGGCACGCGCCCGTGCTCTGGGGCTCGGCATGCAGCAGCGTCAGCGTGCCGACGACCACCTGGTCGCGCGCGTCCGGCCAGGGCACCGACGGATCCTCGACCACGTCGCCGGGGTCGGCCAGCGTCACCACCATGTCCCAGTGCAGCGGCCCGCTTTGCAGGCGCTGGTCCAGGTCGGCGGCGAGGAAGCCGGCATCGGCGCGTTCGCGCTCGGCCGCATCGAGCTCCCGGAACGGGGTGCGCGGCTGCATCGACCAGCGCACGAAGCGCTCGCTGCCATCGGCGTCCACAAAGCGGAAGGCATTGACGCTGTTGTACTCGGTGTTCGCCCAGCTGTCGGACCACGGCGCGGCTTTGGCCCACTGCTGGAATGCGCGGGCCCGCGGATGGGCGGCGAGGAACGCTTCCATCGCGACGGGGTCGGGCTTGCCCGTGGCGGGATCCGGCCGGCTGGCCAGGGTCTGCTGATGGAACGCCTGGGGCGTGGCGACGGCCAGGAACGGAAAGCTGTTCATGGCCATGCGCCACTGCGGTTCACCGCGCCCGCCCAGTTGCAACGCCAGGCTGCGAACCCGTGCGCTGGCATCGGAACCATGCGGGTCGCCCCCGCCGATCGAAAATCGTCCAACCACCGGCAGCGTTTCGCCCGAGAAAGCCTCCGCGGCAGACAGCGCGCGTCCTTCGGCGCTGCCGGTAAACGTGCCCGTGATGCAGACGCCCTTGGCATGCGCGCGGCGGAAGCCGGGGTGCGGACCGCCGTTGGCTTCCACCGCGTCGACCACCTGGCCGGCAGTGAGGCGGTCGGCGCCCAGCCAGCCAGCGGTCCAGGCAAATGCACCGACCGCGCCGAGTGCAATCGCGCCGATGCCGGCCAGCGCGAGGGCCCGCCGGAGGCGCTCAGGGCTGGGGTCGGGGCCTGGGTCGGAACCGGGGAGAGGCTGGTCTGGGTTGTTCATCCGTCGCTGTTCCTGTGGGGGCGATGGTAGGACGCACGGGCGCGACCTATATTCCATCGACGCACCAACGCTGCCGGGGAATAAGCCGCGTCACGGTTCGTCACACTGGCATGTCCGTGCAACCGATGACCGTTTTTCCCGCCATCCGGCCCTGCGCCGCGGAGGCCCTCAAGGTGGATGACCAGGACCAGGACCAGGACCAGGATGAGGATCGCCTGCGCGACCTGATCCCCCGGATGCGCCAGTTCGCGCGCGCGCTCACCCGGGACGGTACGGCGGCGGACGACCTGGTCCAGGCCGCGCTGGAGCGTGCACTGCGGGCGTGGGCGTCGCGACGGAAGGCCGCGGCGCTGCAGTCGTGGTTGTTCTCAATCCTGTACCGGCAGTTCATCGACGAGCAACGCCGGGCGACGCGCTGGCGCCGCGTGCTCGAGGTGGTGGGGGCGGCGGACGCGGTCCACGCGCCATCGGCCGAGCGCATCACCGAAGGGCGCGACGCGCTGGCCGCGTTGGAGCAGCTGCCGGCGGAGCAGCGCGCGCTGTTGGTGCTGGTCGGTGTCGAGGGCCTCAGCTACCGCGAGGTCGCCGAAACCCTGGGTGTGCCGATCGGCACCGTGATGTCCCGGTTGTCGCGCGCACGCGACCGGTTGCGCGCGCTGACGGACGGACGCGCACCCACCACAGCCTTGCGGATAGTCAAATGAACGAACCGATCTCCGATTCCGACCTGCATGCCTACGTGGATGGCCATCTGGGCGCGGGCCGGCGTGCCGCGGTCGAGACCTGGCTGGCCGCGCACCCGGATGCCGCCGCGCGCGTGCGGGGCTGGAAGGCCGACGCGGAGGCATTGCGCGCCGCACTGGGTGACGGCGCGGCGCTGCCGGAGGCCCCGCGGCTGGACCCGTTGCGCGTCCGGGGTAGGGTCCACGCCCGACGCTGGGACACCATGGCCCGCGCCGCCGTCCTGGTGCTTGCGCTCGGGCTGGGTGGTGTTGGTGGCTGGTGGGCGCGGGATGGCCGCGACGCGCGTTCGGCCCCGCCGATGGCCGATGCCGTCACCGCCTACCGCCTGCTGTCGGAAAGCCAGGTCGCCATGGACTTCGAAGGTGATCGCAGCGACGGCCTGCAGCGTTGGCTGGTCCGCAACTTCGACGAGGCTGGTCGCGTGCCCGACCTCAGCGAACAGGGCTACCGGCTGCGTGGCGCACGCATGCTGGCGACCGCCGAGGGCGCCGCAGCGATGCTGGTCTACGAGAACGGAGGCGGCGAAGTGCTCGGCATCTACCTGCGCCCACGTACCCACCGGATGCGCGAAGGCGAGCGTAGGGACGGCGGCCTCATGGCGCGCTACTGGTCGCAGGGCGACACGGCGATCGCGGTGGTCAGTTCGCGCTTCGACGGGCGCGCGGGTGAGGTGGCGCCCTTGGTGCGACGCGGCGGCTGATCGGGGCTGCAGCGCAGTCAGGGGACGGCCGCGGGGCCAGCCACGAAGCGGATTGCCTGGCCGCCGCCGGCCGCCAGTCGCAGGGTCAACCGGTCGCCGCTGGTGACGGTGCGGGTTTCGCGCTCGAATGCGAACGGTGCGTCGTGCCAGTGCGCGCCGTCGCCATCGCGGTAGACCTGCGCGGTGTAGCGCCGGCCCGGGTCGAGGAATGACAGCGGCACCTCGAGCACGCGGCCGTTTCCGTCGGTGATGCTGCCCAGGTACCAGTCGTCGCTGTTGCGGCCCTTGCGCGCGAAGGTCACGTAGTCGCCGACCTCACCATTGAGCACCTCGGTGCGCGCCCAGTCGGCCGGCACGTCCTTGATGAACTGGAACGCGTCCATGTGCTTCTCGTAGTTCTCCGGCAGGTCGGCGGCCATCTGCACCGGGCTGTACAGCACCACGTACAGCGCCAGCTGCTTGGCGAGGGTGGTCTGGATGGCCTGCCCGCGGCCCTGCAGGCTGAGGATGCCCGGGGTGTAGTCCATCGGCCCGGACAGCATGCGGGTGAAAACGAGGTTGACCTCGTGCTCGGGCGGGTTGGTCGGGTTGCCCCAGGCGCCGTACTCCATGCCGCGCGCACCCTCGCGGCTGACCCAGTTCGGGTAGGTGCGGCGCAGGCCCGTGTCCTTGATCGGCTCGTGGGTGTTGATCGCGACGTGGTGCTTCGCCGCTGCTTGGAGCACGCGCAGGTGATGACCGGCATTCCACTGGCCGTCATGCCATTCGCGCGCGATCGAACCGTCCGGCAGGCGTCGCTCGATGCCGCCGGCGTCGCAGACGTAACCCGTCTTGACCACGTCGATGCCGAGCCGCTCGTTGAACGCGAACGCGTCGGCCATCTGGTCCTCGTAGTGGCTGACCGCGCAGCCGGTCTCGTGGTGGCCGATCAGGTGCACGCCCTTGGATTTCGCGTAGGCCGCCAGCGCCTCGATGTCGAAATCGGGCGTGGCGCGGGTGAAGTCGAAGTCGTAGCCGTTGCCGAACCACTGGCCGTCCCAGCCCGGGTTCCAGCCTTCGACCAGCACGCCGCGGAAGCCGTGCTCGGCGGCGAAGTCGATGTAGCGCTTCGTGTTGGCGGTGGTCGCGCCATGCTTGCGGCCGGTGGCCCAGGTCTCGTCCTCCAGGTGCAGCGACCACCAGATACCGACGTACTTGGAAGGCGTAAACCAGCTGACGTCGCCAAGCCTGTTGGGCTCGTTGAGGTTGAGGATCAGGTCGGACGATGCGTACAGCGCGGCGGCGCTGTCGGCGATCTGCAGGGTGCGCCACGGGGTGTTGAATGGCAGCGTGCGGCGCACCTTCCAGCCCTCCGACGCCGGCGCGAGCTCGGTGCGGAAGCGGCGGCCTTCGGCGCGTCGCAGCCACATGCCGGCGTAGTCGACCAGCGCGGCCTCGTGGAAGGCGACGTGCAGGCCGTCGTCGGTGCGCACGGTCATCGGCGTGTGCGCGGTGGTGACCTCGTTGAGTGGCGTGCGGTTGTACAGGTACTCGTATCGGTTCCACTCACCGGCGGGGATCCACCACGCGACGGCGGGGTCGGCGAGCGCGAACTCGGTCAACTCGTCGTCGATGATGAACTCCTCGACGGCGGACTGCTCGGGGAACTCGTAGCGGAAACCGATGCCGTCGTCGTAGACGCGGAACACCACGTCGAAGGTGCGGTTCGGTGCGATGGTCTCGGTCAGCGTCGCGCGCAGCTCGTTGTAGTGGTTGCGGATGAAGCGGTCCTCGCCCCACGGCTGTTCCCAGGTCTCATCGAAGCTGCGGGTCGCCCTGTCGGCGAGCGCGAGGTTGCGTTCGAGCTTGCCGCTGCCGCGCAGCATGAAGCCGAGCGCGGAGGTGTCGATGACCGGTTCGCCGAAGCGCTCGACGCGGTAGCCGGCGCGGCCTTCGTGCAGGTCCAACTCGACGGTCAGCACCCCGTTGGGCGACGAGACGGTGGCTACCGTTTCGGCACGGGCCGAAGCACACGACAGCGCGGCGGCAGCTATCGCGTAGGCGATGGACAGGATCGGACGGCGCATGCGTTTCCCCTCTCGGCATGTAGCGACCGCGGCGTGCACCGGCGAGGGTCCGGTTCGCGACAGCGGCGGCATGTTGATCACTCGATGACGTAGACCACCGCGGTGCGGGCGGGCACCGCAAAGTGCCCGGTGGCCGGGTCGAAGGCGGCGGTCTCGAGCGGGCGCGGGTCGGCGGCACCGGCGGCGCGGTGAACGGGGTGGAGCACGAAGCGACGGCCGCGGGCCGCGTCGATCCCGAGCACCTGCGGCTCCGGCGACACGTTGACCAGGTACAGCAGCGCCTCGAATCCGGCGCCCGGGTAGCCACCGCCGTCGAGCTCGCCGGCGATCACCACCGGGTTCTGGGCAGGACCGGTGTTGTGGAAGCGCAGGCGCCGCTTCACATCGTCGGCCGTCCGCAGACGGAACAGGGTCGAGCTGTCGCGGATGCGCAGCAGGTCGAGGAACGCATCGCGGGTGAAGGCGATCCCGCGCGCGGTCGGCTTGATCGACGGGTCGGCGAGCAGCGGTGCCATCTGCGGCCAGCTCTCGCGGTTGTCCGGTGCCGGCGGCAGGCCGGTGCCGAAGTGGTTGTCGGTGGCACTCCAGTCGAGCCGGTTGAACCAGTCACCGGAATCGAAGCTGTTGCGGTCCAGCGACTTGGAGCGCAGCAGCTCGCCGCCGGCGTGGAAGTAGGCGATGCCCTGGCTGAAGGCGTTGAGGGCGAGTGCGAGCACCTGCACCCGGGCACGGTCATCGCGGCTGGTGTCGGCCGGCAGCTTGAACGCGTTGACGTCGAACAGGGTCTGGTTGTCGTGGTTCTCGACGTAGTTGACCACCTCGCCCGGCTGCGCGGCGTAGCCGGCCGGCTGGCCCTTGTAGTCGAGCCGGGACAGCGGGATCGTCGCGCCGCTGGCGTCCGTCGTCACATACTCGGCGAGGGTGCCGGCGAGGCCGGCGCGGACCAGGTCGGCGGCATGCAGCAGCTCGGCGCGGCTGGCTGTGTCGTGCGCGTTGGGCGCGTAGTGAAGGCCGTTGGCATAGCCCTGGGTGAACATCGCCGCGCCCTTGTCACCGGCGCCGCCACCGCGGATCGCATCGCGCGCGCGGTCGCTGAAGGTGCCGATGCCCGAACCCTGCAGCGACAACTGCGAGGCCTGCACGAAGCGCGCGCCGTCGGCGACCTCGCCGAAGTTCCAGCCCTCGCCGATCAGGTTGACGTGGCGGCCGGCGGCCTCGTTGACGCGCTGCTGCAGCTGCTCCATCACATGGCGTGGCTGGTGCCCCATCAGGTCGAAGCGGAATGAGTCGATCCGGTGGTGCTCCGCCCACAGCGCCGCCGAGTCGAGCATCAGCTTGCCCATCATCAGGTGCTCGGTGGCGGTGTTGTCGCAGCAGGTCGATGTGGTGACCTTGCCGTGCGCGTCGAGCCGCTGGTAGTAGCCGGGCACGATCCTGTCGAGCACCGAGCGCTCGAGCTGCCCGGACGCAGTGGTGTGGTTGTAGACCACGTCCATGCCGACCCGCAGCCCGGCGGCGTGCAACGCCTGGACCATCGCGCGGAACTCGCGGACGCGCACTCCGCCATCGGCGGCGTTGCTGGCGAAGCTGCCCTCGGGCGCGTTGAAGTGGTACGGGTCGTAGCCCCAGTTGAAGCAGTCGCGCGCGGCGACAGCCATCACCGCCGCCTGCTGGGTCTGGCTGTCCGCGGCCGCCTCGGGCACGTCGGGTTCGATGCAGCCCGACTCGGGCACGGTCGCGAGGTCGAACACCGGCAACAGGTGGACATCGGTCAGGCCGGCGTCGGCGAGCGACCGCAGGTGGCGCATGCCGTCGCTTCGGGTTTCCGTGAATGCCAGGTACTTGCCGCGGTTGGCGTCAGTCACCGTCGTGTCGTCGCGCGAGAAATCGCGCACGTGCAGTTCGTAGATGACCATGTCGGTCGGCGCAGCCAACGGCGCCGGTCGCGGCGTGTCGTCCCAGCCGGCCGGCTTGAGCGCGGGGGCATCCAGGTCGGCGACGTAGCTGCGCTTCGAATCCGCGGTGAGGCTGACCGAGTACGGATCGGTGACGCGGTTGCGGACCACACCGGTGCCCGGCACGAACACGTCGACGAGGTAGGTGTAGTAGTCGCCCGAACGATCGCCCGGCAGGCGTGTGGACCATGCGCCGGTGGCATCGTCGCGCTGCATCGGCAGGCGTGCGCTGGCGGCGCCGTCGCCGTCGTCGTAGAGGCATAGCGAGACGTCGCGGGCAGTCGGCGCCCACACACGGAAGCCGGTGCCATCGCTACCGGGCGTCGCGCCGAGGTCGTCCAGCGCGGTTGCCGCGGCGTAGAGGTCGTCGAGTGCGCCGGGATGCTGCAGGGTGGTCGCGGCGAGCACCGTGCCCTCCGCATCCTCGCGCACCAGCACCAGTTGGCCGCGCAGCAGCGCAGGCACACGCGTCACGTCACCCGGGGCCAGCGACAGCCGTACGCCATCGCCAATGAAATCGAACCTCGCGGCGAGCGTGGGCGCCAGCGGCGAGTCGTTGGGCGACAGTGCAAGTGCGCCATCGGCACCGGTGACCGTGGCACCGGGCCCGGCGGTGATCGCACCAGTTGCCGAGTGGTACAGGCGGTAGGTCCCGGTGTCGTCGGCCGCGACGCCCGGCCATTGCAGCAGGCCGCGGTCCAGCCAGTAGGCACTCGCATCGGTCGGGGCGTCGGGCGCGGCCTGCAGGGTGGTCGCGAACGCGTCGGCGTTGCAGCCCGCGGTATCAAGCCCGGCGGTCGGCGACATGCGGGAGTCGCCCGCGTGGCGTGTCGTCGCGCCAGATCCCGTCGCGCCGACCGGGGGGGCGATGCACGCGAGCGCCAACGCAACGCCGAGGGCGCGCCGCCGGAGCGCGTGGGCCGGTAAACCGATGGGACTGCTTCCCACGCTGCATGTCGCCATCGCGACCTCCTCAGTCGATGCGGGCGAAGAACACCCCGTTGGCCGGCAGTTGCAGTTCGCCGCCGTGCACTGCGCCGGCGGCCAGGCCGTGGCCGTCGAGCACGCGTGGCGCCATGCCGGCCGGTAGCGTCCACGGCGTGGCGGCGGCCGACAGGTTGAACACCACCAGCACGCGCATGTCATCCCGCGTGCGGGTGAACGCCAGCACGGGTTCCGGTGCATGGATAAAGGCGATGTCGCCGCCCACCAACGCCGGCTGGTCCCTGCGCCAGCGCAGGAACCGGCGCGCGCCGTTGAGCACCGAGCCGGGGTCGGCATCCTGCGTGGCGACGTTGCGGGCACGATGGGCCTCGGGCACCGGCAACCACGGCTCGGCCGGGCTGAAGCCCGCGTCGGTGGCGCCGGTCCACGGCATCGGCGTACGGCAGCCGTCCCGGCCCTTGAAGTTGGGCCAGAACGCGATGCCATACGGGTCGCGCAGTTTGTCGTACGGGACGTCGGCCTCCGGCAGCCCGAGCTCCTCGCCCTGGTACAGGCAGACCGAACCGCGCAGCGAGCACACCAGCGCGACCAGTTGCCGGGCGAAGTCGTCGCTTGCATCGGCACCGCCCCAGCGCGTCACCGCGCGCTGCACGTCGTGGTTGGACAGCGCCCAGCATGGCCAGCCGTCGCTCATGCGCGACTCCAGGTGCTCGACCGTGTGGCGGATGTACGCCGCGCTGCGCTCCTCGACCAGCAGCTCGAAGCTGTAGCCCATGTGCAGGCGGGTGCCGGTGACGTACTCGGCCATCGTGCCGAGCGAATCCTCGGAGGAGATCTCGCCGAGCGTGGTCGTCCCCGGGTAACGGTCGAACAGCGCCCGCAGCTCCTCCATCAGGGCGAGGTTTTCCGGCCGTGTGTTGTTGTAGTGGTGGTACTGGTAGGCGTACGGGTTGTCGGCGCTGAACCCGCGGCCCACGCGCAGGTGCGCGGGCTTGGCGGGGTTGTCGCGCAGCCGGGCGTCGTGGAAGCAGAAGTTGATCGAATCCAGCCGCATGCCGTCGACGCCGCGGTCGAGCCAGAACCGCAACGTGTCCAGCATCGCCGCGCGCACGTCCGGGTTGTGGAAGTTCAGCTGCGGCTGCGAGGACAGGAAGTTGTGCAGGTAGTACTGCTCGCGCCGCGGCTCCCACGTCCACGCGCCGCCGCCGAAGATCGACAGCCAGTTGTTGGGCGGTGTGCCGTCGGGCTTCGGGTCGGCCCAGACGTACCAGTCGGCACGCGGATTGTCGCGGCTGGCGCGGCTCTCGGTGAACCACGGGTGCTGGTCGGAGCTGTGGCTGAGCACCTGGTCGATCATCACCCGGATGCCGCGCACATGGGCTTGCGCCAGCAACCGGTCGAAGTCGGCGAGCGTGCCGAACATGGGGTCGACATCGCGGAAGTCGGCGATGTCGTAGCCGTAGTCGGCCATCGGCGAGGTGAAGAACGGCGACACCCAGATCGCGTCCACGCCCAGACTGGCGACATGGTCGAGGCGGGCGATGATGCCGGGCAGGTCGCCGACGCCGTCGCCGTTGGTGTCCAGGAAGCTGCGCGGGTAGATCTGGTAGATCACCGCGCCGCGCCACCAGGGTGCTGTCGCCATCCGCGTCCCCACAACGTGCCTTGAAGAAAGGGCGGCCGGCCACTGCGCGCGGCTCGCCGGGGCGCCACTATTCCACGGCCCGCACTGCAGCATGTTGCCGCCACGGGCGCGCCGGCGATGAATACGTTTGCAGGCCGATTGTGCACCTGCACCGCTGACTACCATGGCCGTCGACCAATGGGGAACGCATCGGATGGATCGCAAACCGCAGCTGTCGTTCTGGCAGATCTGGAACATGTGTTTCGGCTTCCTCGGCATCCAGTTCGGGTTCGCCCTGCAGAACGCCAACGTCAGCCGCATCTTCCAGACGCTGGGCGCGGAGATGGACGACATCCCGGTGCTGTGGATCGCCGCGCCGCTCACCGGCCTGATCGTCCAGCCGATCGTCGGCTATCTGTCGGACCGCACCTGGACCGGGCTGGGGCGCCGCCGGCCTTACTTCCTGGTCGGCGCGGTGCTGTCGACGCTGGCGCTGTTCGTGATGCCCGAGTCGCCGGCGCTGTGGATCGCGGCCGGCATGCTGTGGGTGCTGGACGCCTCGATCAACATCTCGATGGAGCCGTTCCGCGCGTTCGTCGGCGACCAGTTGCCGTGCCGGCAGCGGCCGACCGGCTACGCGATGCAGAGCTTCTTCATCGGCGTCGGTTCGGTGGTCGCCAGCCTGCTGCCCTTCCTGCTGGCGCACCTGGGCGTGGCCAACACCGCCGGCCCGGGCGAAGTACCCGACACCGTGCGCTACGCGTTCTGGTTCGGTGGCGCGGTGCTGCTGCTGGCGGTCGGCTGGACCATCGTCAGCACGCGCGAGTACCCGCCAGCGCAGCTGCAGGCCTGGGACGAGGCGCCGGTGCTGGTGCGCCCGCCGCTGGATCGCGCGCGGCTGGCACGCCACGGCATAGCCTGGCTGGCGGCGGGCGCGTTGCTGGCGGCCGCGGTGGCCGGCTTTGGCCTCGACAAGCAGCTCTACATCCTGGCCGGGTTGCTGGCGGCCTACGGGCTTGCCCAGTTCGCGCTGCGCCACCTGCGCGGTGACAACCCGCTGGCGAGCATCCTCGGCGACCTCCACCACATGCCGCGGGTAATGCGGCAACTGGCGGTGGTGCAGTTCTTCAGCTGGTTCGCGCTGTTCGCGATGTGGATCTACACCACCGCGGCGGTGACCGGCGTGCACTTCGGCAGCGACGACCCGACGTCGGCCGCCTACAACGAGGGCGCCAACTGGGTTGGCGTGCTGTTTGCCGCCTACAACGGCTTCGCGGCGCTGGCGGCCATGGTCATCCCGGCGATGGTGCGGCGGCTCGGGCTGCGCATGAGCCACCTGGTCAACGCGGTGCTCGGCGGGCTGGGCCTGTTGTCGTTCCTGGTGATCGACGACCCGCGCTGGCTGCTGCTGTCGATGGTGGGGGTCGGCTTCGCCTGGGCGTCCATCCTGTCGCTGCCATACGCGCTGCTGTCGGACTGCCTGCCGGCGGCCAAGATGGGCGTGTACATGGGCATCTTCAATTTCTTCATCGTGATCCCGCAGCTGGTCGCCGCGAGCCTGCTGGGGTTCCTGCTCAACACCTTCCTCGGTGGCGAGCCGGTCAACGCGTTGGCGGTGGGTGGCATCAGCCTGGTGATCGCGGGGCTGTGCGTGCTGCGGGTGAGCGAGCCGTTGGCGGCGAGCGCCGGGACCGCTGGGGAGGCCGCATGAAGCCGTCGGCTGTCGCACTCGTGCTGCTGGCCACCCTGGCCACTGGTTGCACCCACCTCGGCGGAGCGGGCGCGCCCGCCGTCGACCGCGAGTACTACGGCACCACCGAGCCGTTCGCGGCGAACGCGGTGTACTTCGTGGTGACCGACCGCTTCGTCAGCGGCGACCCGTCAAACGACCAGCGCGCGCAAGGCGCGCCGGACCCCGCGCTGCGCACCTTCGACCGGCCGACCCCCGGTGCGGAGCGGCACGGCGGCAACATCGGCTACCTGGGCGGCGACTTCCGCGGCCTGCTCGACAACGCGGGCTACATCGCCGACATGGGGTTTGGCGCGGTGTGGCTGACGCCGATCGTCGACAACCCCGACCAGGCCTTCACCGGCGGCGACCCGATCGGCTCGGATGCGTTCTTCAAGGACCGCGGCAAGACCGGCTACCACGGTTACTGGGGTGTGGACTTCTTCACCGTCGACGAGCACCTGCCCAGCGACGGGCTCGACTTTGCCGGCCTCACCGCGGGGCTGCGCAGGCACGGCCTGGTGACCGTGCTCGACATCGTCGCCAACCACGGCTCGCCGTCGTTCAGCATGCCGGCCGACCAGCCGAAGTTCGGCGAGATCTACGACGCAGACGGCCGCCTCGTGGCCGACCACCAGAACCTCGCGCCCGAAGCGCTCGACCCGGACACCAATCCGCTGCACGCGTTCTTCCACGCCGAGCCCGACCTCGCCCAGCTGTCCAACCTGGACGACACCAATCCCGCGGTACTCGACTACTTCGTGCGCGCCTACTCGAAGTGGATCGACCAGGGCGCCGGCGCGTTCCGCATCGACACCATCCGGCACGTGCCGCATCCGTTCTGGAAGGCGTTCACCGACCGCATCCGCTCCGACCATCCGGGCTTCTTCATGTTCGGCGAGGCGTTCGACCACGAGGCCGGCAACATCGCG
The DNA here is from genome assembly GCF_046638635.1 of Lysobacter zhanggongensis. Taxonomy (NCBI): domain Bacteria; kingdom Pseudomonadati; phylum Pseudomonadota; class Gammaproteobacteria; order Lysobacterales; family Lysobacteraceae; genus Lysobacter; species Lysobacter zhanggongensis. The sequence goes on along the minus strand of NZ_JBJXHK010000002.1, from coordinate 39,680 downwards.
CCGCACACCTGGCCTGGGAACGGCGGCGTCAGCGTGCTCGACTTCCCGTTGAAAGCGGCGCTGCAGGACGTGTTCGGACGGGCCGGCGCCGGCTACGAGCGGCTGGCCGATGCGCTGTACCTGGTCGACGGCCCGTACGCCAACCCGTACGAGCTCATGACCTTCTACGACAACCACGACATGCCGCGCATGGACGCCAGCGATGCGGGCTTCATCGATGCGCACAACTGGCTGTTCACCGCGCGCGGCATCCCGGTCATCTACTACGGCTCGGAGATCGGCTTCATGCGCGGCGCCGGTGAGCACGAAGGCAACCGCAACTACTTCGGACAGGACCGCGTCGATGCGGCCGCTGCCCACCCCGTCCGCCAGCAGCTGGCGCGCATTGCCCGACTGCGTGCGGCAACACCGGCGCTGCAGCGCGGACTGCAGCTCAACGTACAACTGGAAGGCGACCGCGCCGCGTTCTACCGGGTGCTGCAGCACGGTGGCCAGGCCCAGGTCGCGCTGGTACTGCTCAACAAGGGCGACGTGCCAGCGCCGTTCGAAGTGCGCGATTACCTGCAGGCGGGAACGTGGCGCGATGCACTCGACGGCGGCGTGCTCGCGGTCGCCGAAGGCGGGTCGCTTGCGGCAACGGTGCCGGCGCATGGGGTCAGGGTGTTCGTGCTCGATGCGCCCGTGCGCGACGGTGGCCTGGCCGCCGCGCTCGATGGAGCGATGGCGCGCGCGCGTCGCGGCGACTGACCGCGCTCAGCCCGGCGCGGCGCCGCTGGAGCGCCGCACCACAAGCTGCGCCGGCAGCATGCGGCTCTGCGCGGGCTGGTTGTCGATCAGCGCCATCAACGTTTCCACCAGCAGTTCGCCGGCCGCCGAGGTGTCCTGCGCGACGGTGGTCAGCGCCGGTTGGGTGAAGCGCGCGGTGGGGATGTCGTCGAAGCCCACCAGCCGAACGTCGCCCGGCACGTGCAGGCCGTGTTCCTCGAACGCGCGCAGCGCGCCGATCGCGATCAGGTCGCTGGCGGCGAACACCGCGTCGAAGCCGGGCGCCGCACCGGCCGCCCCGCTGCGCGCCAGCAACTCGCGCGCCGCGGCGTAGCCATCATCCTCGGCGCTCTGCGCATCGACCTGCAGCGCCGGGTCCATCGCCCCACCGGCGACCCGCAACGCGGCATCGCAGCCACGGTAGCGGTCGAGGAACTCGGGGTAGTGGCTGGAGGCGTCACCCAGGAAGGCGACCCGGCGGCACCCGAGTCCGGCCAGGTGCTGGCCGACCAGCTCACCGCCATGGAAGTTGTCGCAGCCGATCGACAGCCCGGGCTGGTCGGGCAGCACCGCGCCCCAGCGCACGAACCGGGTGCCCTGCTCGAGCAGGGTGTCGAGCTTGCCGCGGTAGCTCAGGTAATCGCCATAGCCGAGCAGGATCAAACCGTCGGCCTTGCGGCTGTCGGCGTAGTCGGCGTGCCAGTCGTCGGACAACTGCTGGAACGAGACCAGCAGGTCCTGCCCGGCGCGCGCGCAGGCACGCGTGATCGAACCGAGCATCGACAGGAAGAACGGGTTGATGTGCGAGTCGTCCGCTGTCGGGTCCTCGAACAGCAGCAGCGCGAGCGTGCCCGAGCGTTGCAGGCGAAGGCTGGAGGCGTGCCGGTCGACGGTGTAGTTGAGCTCGCGGACCGCTTCCTCGACCCGGCGACGGGTCTCGGCGTTGACCAGGGGCGAGCCGCGCAGCACCCGCGACACGGTGGCCTGGGAGACCCCCGCGTGGTGGGCGATATCGATCGAGGTGGCCTTGGTGCGCTTGCGCGACGCCGGCGGGTCTGGATGTGTCATGCGGCATGGAGTGTAGGCCGGGCAGTCGCCGGCTGCACCGCCGGCGACCGGGCCACGGGCGGGCCCGGTCGCGTGTGGCCTCAGTAGCTGACGTTGACCTTCAGCCACGCGTTGCGGCCGGGCTCGTTGATCCGGACCGGGTCGGCCGGGTAGCCGAAGTCGGCATTGCCGGCCAGGTTGAGGTGCTCGCTGTAGGCGCGGTCGAACACGTTGTCGACGCCGGCGGTGACCTGCACCATCGCGTTGACGCGGTAGCCGGCATTGAGTGCCAGGGTGGCGAAGCCGGCGCTGGGGCCGAGGTCCTGGCCGACCACGTTGCCGTACCCCGGCGCGACCCGGTCCTGCCCATCGACCACCCGTACCAGCGCGCCGGCCGACCAGCTGCCGTTGTCCCACGAGGCGGTCAGGCGCGACTCCAGCGGCGTCATCTGCGGCAGCGGCCGGCCGCTGTCGCGGGCTTCGCCACGGGCGTAGGCGAGGGTGGCGCCGAGCTTCCAGTGGTCGGCCGGGCGGACCTCGACGCCGAGCTCCGCGCCGCGGATGTCGGCATCGATGTTGGAGACAACGCTGGTGCCGGCCATCATCCCTTCGCTGGGGTAGTGGAACTGGATGAAGTCGTCGATCCGGCCGGCGTAGGCCGACACCCAGGCGTCGACCTTCCTGCCGCGGTAGTGCAGGCCGATGTCCAGCTGGGTGGTCTTCTCGGTATCGAGCCCGGCGAACGCGTTGATGCCGCCCATGCCCGTCCCCATCGCGCCGCCGAACGACCTTGCCGAGAACAGCTCCCAGTAGTCGGGCATGCGCTCGGTGTGGCCGACGCCGGCGTACCAGGTCACCGGCTCGCGGGCAGCGTCGCGCTCGAAGCGGATGAAGCCGGCGGCCAGGGTGTCCTCGCGGGTCTGGCCGGCGGTGGGATTGGGCATCGCCGCGCCGCCGTGGCCGCCGCTGATGGTGGCGCGTTCGTCGGTGGCCTCGGCACGGTCGATCCGGGTGCCGGCGACCCAGCGGTTGCGCTCGCCCTGGAACCAGGTGCCCTCGGCGAAGGCACCCAGGTTGGCGAAGCGCGCATCGACGGTCCAGGGCTGCGCGCGGTAGGCGTCCCGGCCCATGCCGCCGCGGCGCCGGTGGCGGCTGTCCTGGCCATCGACTCCCGCGACCAGTTCGTAGGCGCTGCCGCGCCAGGTCGCCGCGAGCCGCCCGCCGTCGGTGGCGCGCTCGACGTTGGACGCCATCGGCATCGGCATCGGGCCGGCCGGGTTGGGGTCGCGCAGGCTGTAGTTGTCCATCACGTGGTCGGCGACGTTGTGGTAGATGCTCGCCTCGAACGCCTGCAGGTGTTCGCCGATGTTGGTCTTCTCGAACCGCAGGCTGGTGTTGTCGCGTTTGAACTGGCTGCCGTCCATGCCGCGGGTGGCGTAGCGCGACTCGCCGTCACCGACGCCGATCCCCAGCTCCAGCAGGGTGTCCGGATCGGGGGTCCAGCCGAGGGCGATGTCGGCATTCCACTTCTTCCAGGCCGAGCCGACGGCGTCGCCGTTGCCATCGCGGTAGTCGTCGGACTCGGAGCGGTTGGCGCTGACGCGGGCGTACCCCAGGCGGTCGCCGTAGGTGGCATCGACGACCTGGTCGTTGCGGCCGAAGCTGCCGGCCAGCAGGCTGCCGCTGGCCTTGACGGTCGGCGCTTCGTACACCTCGCGGTCGCGCTCGAAGCGCACCGTGCCGGCCGACGCGCCTGGGCCCCACAGCACCGTCTGCGGCCCCTTGGTGACCACCAGGCGGTCGTAGTTCTCCGGCGCGATGTAGGACATCGCGTTGTCCATGCGGCTGGGGCAGGCGCCCGGCATCGCGCCGTCATTGGTCAACAGGTTGAGCCGCGAGCCGAACATGCCGCGCAGCACCGGGTCGCCGTTGGTGCCGCCGTTGCGCACCGCCGAGAAGCCGGGAATGGTCTTGAGGTAGTCCGCGCCATCGCTGGCCGGTACCGGCTGGCGCGGCAGCTTGGGGCTGGTGTCGAACGTCAGCGCCGACACCGGTGCGGTGGCGGTCACGACGATGGATTCGAGGTCGAACGGGTCGCTGGCGACGTCGGCATCGTCGGCCGGCGCGGCGAGCGCGAGTGGCGTCGCCAGTGCGAGCAGCAGGGCGGTGGACAGGGAAGACAGACGGATCACCGGGTTGCGGGAGATCGTCATGGCAGGGGCTCCAGTCAGGCAAAAGAGGGGCGTGCGGCGCCGTCAGGTCGACGGGACGCTGGTTGGATGGGTATCGGGGTGGAGCGCGGTGGCTCCGGGGCGCGGATCAGGCCGGGATCGGCGGTCCGCGGGCATGCAGCCCGTGCGGGCGCAGCGTGGCGTGGCCGTCGGCGATCGCCACCGAGGGCGCGGGGCCGGCCGGGATGCGGGCGAGCAGCGGTAACGGGTGCGCGTTGCCGGCCAACTGGCCCAGCAACGGGCAGTAAGGGCAGTCGGCGTGGGTCGCGTGGCGCGGCCCGGGAGCAACCGGTGCTTCCGGCGACGCATCCTGGCGGGCGGTCGCATGGTCGCCGTGGCCGGCCACCTGCAGGGTGATCGACGGTGCGCCAGCGAACGCGGCGGACGGGCCGCCGCCGCCGAGGTAGAGGCGCCCCGCGGTGGGCATCAACACCAACGCCAGCATCGCGGCGAGGGCGAGGCGGCCGAGCCAGTACTGGAAGCTGCAACGCGGGTGGAAGGGGTTCTTCACGATCGCCATTTTCCCGACGCTGCGCATGCCCGCTCTGATCCAGATCAAGACGGTGGCGTATGGATGCCAGGACGTCCGCCCCGCGGGGCTTTGCCGTTTCCATACGCAGCGGTTTGGTCGCCCTTGATCCAAGTCATGGCCGGGGTCGGTGGGCAAGCCTAAGGTGCGCTCAAACGATGATTTCGAAACCCCGATAGGAAGCCTGAAAAATGAAAGACCTGGTCCTGCTGTTCGCACTTGCCACGGCCGCCGGATTCACGCCGATGGCGGTGGCCGCCCAACACCACTCGGAGGTCACCCCGGTGGCCGACGTCACCTTCACCCTGAAGACCGCGATCCATGAAGGCCAGTTGGTCTTCATCGGCGACGCCGGCCCGATCAAGGGCCAGGTCGCACCCGAACTGAAGGTGCCCGAAGGCGCCGTGGTCGCGATCACCGTGGTCAACGGCGACGGCGCGATGCACGACATCGCCGTGCCCGACTTCGGCGCGCAGTCCGACCAGCTGGTCGGCGAGGGCAGCGCGACCACCATCGTGTTCCGCGCCACCAAGGCCGGCACCTTCGAGTACCTGTGCACGATCCCGGGCCACAAGGCGGCCGGCATGTTCGGCAAGCTGATCGTCGGTGACGTGGTCGAGACCGTCAGCACCGCGGTCGACATCGCCAAGAACCCGGCCGAGGTCGGCGAGCCGGTCGGCGACCGCGCGCCCAAGCACATCAACTACGACCTGCTGACCACCGAGGTCGAGGGCAAGCTGTCGGACGGCAGCACCTACCGCTACTGGACCTTCAACAACACGGTGCCCGGCCCGATGCTGCGCGTGCGCCAGGGCGACAGCGTCACCATCAACCTCAAGAACGACGAGAGCAGCATCAACATCCACTCGGTCGACTTCCATGCGGTCACCGGCCCCGGTGGCGGCGCGGCGGTCACCCAGGTCGCCCCGGGCCAGACCAAGAGCTTCACCTTCAAGGCGCTGCAGCCGGGCCTGTACGTCTACCACTGCGCGACGCCGATGATCGCCCACCACATCTCCAACGGCATGTACGGAATGATCCTGGTCGAGCCGGAAGGCGGCCTGGCCGAGGTCGACAAGGAGTACTACGTGATGCAGGGCGAGCTCTACACCGCCCAGAAGCACGGCTCGCGCGGGCTGCAGGAGTTCTCGCTGGAGAAGCTGCTCGACGAGAAGCCCGAGCACCTGATGTTCAACGGCTCCATGGACGCGCTGACCAAGACGTTCAACATGACCGCCGAGGTGGGCGACACCGTACGCATGTACTTCGGCGTCGGTGGCCCGAACCTGGTCTCGAGCATGCACCTGATCGGCGAGATCTTCGACAGGGTGTACGACCAGGCTTCGCTGACCAGCCCGCCGCTGACCGACGTGCAGACCACGCTGGTGGCACCGGGCGGGGCGACGATGGTCGAGTTCAAGGCCGACTACCCGGGCAAGTACATCCTGGTCGACCACTCGCTGTCGCGGCTGGAGAAGGGCCTGGCCGGGTTCCTGACGGTGACCGGCGAAGCCGACGCGGAGATCTTCAGCACCAGCGAGAAGATCGACGCCAACTCGGGTCACTGACCCGCGCGCCGCCACCGCGGCGCAAGTCGAAAACGGACCCGGGCCGCCACGAGCGGCCCGGTTTTCTTTTGCGCGATCGGGCCGGTCGCGGGGACGCATCGCCGCGGCAGGCGACCCGGTCCGGGCAGATCGGCCATGATCGGGGCTTGGCGCGACCGCCCGCGCACCCTTCACGGAGCCCTCGATGCAACAGACCCGACTCGCCCTGATCCTCGCCGCCGGCCTCGGTGCCCTCGCCGCCTGCCAGCCGGCCACCTTGCCGGTGGCGGAAGCGCCGGCCACTGGCCAGGCCGGTGCCACCGCGGCCGCCGCGCGCTTCGATGCGCTCTCCGAATCGCTGCTGATGCGCGCGCTGGAGCGCAGCCCGGAGTGGTCCATCTACTCCGGCCGCTACGACAACGCTGCGTCGCTGACTATTCCCAATGCCGCACGCCGCGCCGACGACCTCGCGTTCGCCAGGAACGCGCTTGCCGAGCTGGCCGCGTTCGACCCGCAGCAACTGCCGGCGTCGCAGCGCATCGACCACATGCTGCTGACCAACCAGTTCGAATCGTCGATCTGGTACCAGCAGCAGTTCCGCGACTGGGCCTGGGACCCGTCCAACTACAACGTCGCCGGCACCGTGGCGCTGCTGCTCAACACGCCGTACGCCGACGAGGACGCGCGGTTGCGCACGGTCATGCAGCGCATCGGGCAGGTGCCGCAGTATTACGCCGCCGCTCGAGCCAACATCGCCAACCCGACCGCCGAACACGTCGAACTGGCGATCGTGCAGAGCCGCGGCGCGCTGAGCGTGTTCGACGACGGCCTGCGCGGGCGGATCGCCGGGTCCGGCCTCGATGCCGCCGAGCAGGCGTTGTTCAACCAGCGCATCGACGCCGCCCGCGCCGCGATCGAGGGATGGGTCGGCTGGCTCGAGGGCGAGCAGAAGCGCCTGGCCTCGAGCGGCAACGCCCGCTCGTTCCGCATCGGCGCGGATCTCTACGAACAGAAGTTCGCCTACGACATCCAGTCGCATTACAGCGCCGCCGAGCTCTACCAGCGCGCGGTCGACGAGAAGAACGCGCTGCACGGACGCATGGACGAGATCACCGTGCAGCTGTGGCCGAAGTACCTCGCCGGCACCGCCATGCCCGACGACCGCCTGGAGCGGATCGGGATGATGATCGACCACCTGTCGGCCCGGCACGTCTCCCGCGACGGGTTCTTCGACGAGATCAACCGGCAGATCCCGCTGCTGGCCGACTTCGTACGCGAACACGACCTGCTCGACCAGGACGAAACCCGGCCGCTGGTGGTGCGCGAGACGCCCGAGTACATGCGCGGCGGTGGCGCCGGTGCATCGGTCAGCGCGCCGGGTCCGTTCAACCCGACTGCCGACACCTACTACAACGTCAGCCCGCTGGACGCCTACACCGACGAGCAGGCCGAGAGCTTCCTGCGCGAGTACAACCACTGGGTGCTGCAGGTGCTCAACATCCACGAGGGCATCCCGGGCCACTACACCCAGCTGCTGCACGCCAACAAGAGCCCGAGCCTGGTCAAGAGCCTGCTGGGCAACGGCGCGATGATCGAGGGCTGGGCGGTGTACGCCGAGCGGATGATGCTCGAGCAGGGCTACGGCAACCAGGAACCGGAGATGTGGCTGATGTACGGCAAGTGGAACCTGCGCGTGGTCACCAACGCGATCCTCGACTACGCGGTGCACGTGCAGGGCATGACCGAGGCGCAGGCGATGGACCTGCTGCAGCGCGAGGCGTTCCAGGAAAAGACTGAGGCGGAGAACAAGTGGCGCCGCGTGCGTCTGTCGCAGGTGCAGCTGACCAGCTACTTCACCGGCTATGCCGAAATCTACGACCTGCGCGAGCAACGCAAGGCCGAGCTTGGCGAAGCCTTCGACCTGAAGACCTTCCACAACCGGTTCCTGTCGTACGGCAACGCACCGGTGTCGGCCATCGCCGAGCTGATGCGCGAGCAGCATCCGGCGAACTGACCGCTGCCGGCGCCCGCGCCAACGCGCGGGTGCCGGCTTGCCGGGGGTCAGGTGATGCGGTCGGGCACCGCGTCCACCACCACCGGCGCACCGGCCGCGGTGAACAGCACGTCGGTCGAGGAGTTGAGCGCGGTCTCGGCCGAATCCTGCACGACACCGACGATGAAGCCGATCGCGACGACCTGCATCGCCAGGTCGGTGGAGATGCCGAACAGCCCGCAGGCCAGCGGCACCAGCAGCAGGGAACCCCCCGGCACGCCGGAGGCGCCGCAGGCAGCGACCGTGGCGACCACGCTGAGCAGCAGGGCGGTGGGAAGGTCCACGGCGACGCCCAGCGTATTGACCGCCGCCAGCGTCAGCACGGTGATTGTGATCGCCGCGCCGGCCATGTTGATGGTCGCGCCGATCGGGATCGAAACCGCGTAGGTCTCCTCCGGCAGCCCCAGCCGGCGGCACAGCTCCAGGTTCACCGGGATGTTGGCTGCCGATGAGCGGGTGAAGAACGCGGTGATGCCGCTCTCGCGCAGGCAGGTGAACACCAGCGGGTAGGGGTTGCGGCGGGTCCTGAGGAACACGATCAGCGGGTTGCCGACCAGCGCCATGAACACCATGCAGCCCAGCAGCACCGCCAGCAGCCGCGCGTAGTCGAGCAGCGCCGACAGGCCGGTCTCGGCCAGGGTTGCCGCCACCAGGCCGAAGATGCCCAGCGGCGCCAGCCGGATGACCAGCCGCACCAGCCACGTGATCGCGTCGGCCAGGTCGGACAGCAGGGTGCGGGTGGCGTCCGAGGCATGCCGAAGCGCCAAGCCGAGGCCGATGCCCCAGGCCAGCAGGCCGATGTAGTTGCCGGTGATCAGCGCATTGACCGGGTTGTCGACGATCTGCATCACCAGCGTGCGCAGCACCTCGCCGATGCCTTCGGGCGGGGTCAATGCGATGTCGTCCGGCAGCACCAGTTGCAGCGAGACCGGGAACGCGAAGCTGGCGAGCACCGCGACCAGCGCGGCGGTCAGCGTGCCCAGGATGTACAGCAGCAGGATCGGCCGGATCCCGGTCTGCTGGCCCCGGCGGTGGTTGGCGATCGCAGCAGCCACAAGGACCAGCACCAGCACCGGTGCAACGGCTTTCAGCGCGGAGATGAACACCGTGCCCAGCAGCCCGGCGGCCGCGCCGCCTTCCGGCCAGGCGAGCGCGAGCAGTATGCCGGCCACCAGGCCCATGACGATCTGGGTGACGAGGCTGGGGCGACGCAGGAAGGCGGGCAGCGGCATGGGCGGGCTCGGACAGGGGAGGGACGTGGCGCGTGCGCCGGGTGGCCGATTGTCGCGCGCGCGGGCAGGTGGTGCGAATGCGGCGCGGTTCAGTCGGCGGCGCCGGCGAAACCCAGTTGCCGCCACGCCTCGAACACGGTTACCGCCACCGCGTTCGACAGGTTCAGGCTGCGGTTGTTCGGCCGCATCGGTAGCCGCAGGCGCTGCTCCGGCGGCAGCGCATCGAGCACCGCGTCGGGCAGGCCGCGCGTCTCGCAGCCGAACAGCAGTGCGTCGCCCGGGCGATAGGCCGGGGTATCGAAGCGGGTGCGGCCGCGCGTGCTCAGTGCGAATACGCGGGGCGGCGCGCCGTTGGCGTGGGTGATCGCGGCGACTGCGGCGTCGAGGTCGTCATGCAGCTGCATCCGCGCGAATTCGTGGTAGTCGAGTCCGGCGCGGCGCATCTGCTTGTCGTCGATCGAGAAGCCGAGCGGGCGCACCAGGTGCAGTTGGGCGCCGGTGTTGGCGCACAGCCGGATCACGTTGCCGGTGTTGGGCGGGATCTCGGGCTGGAACAGGATGACATCGAGGGAGATGCCGTCGCTCACCACGGCATCGGTTCCCCGTGGCGATCCAGGAACTTTCCGCTGTGGTCGCGCCCGGCGCGGTCGATCAACCGCAGCAGGTCGGCGACGGCGTCGGTCGGTTCGACCTCGGCCTTGGCTCCGCCCATGTCGGTCCGGACCCAGCCGGGGTGCAGCGCCATGACGATGATGCACGGTCCCTGCAAGGCCTTGGACAGTTGCCGGGTCGCCATGTTCAGGGCCGCCTTGGACATCGCGTAGCTGGGAGACCGGAACGTCTGTACCCCGGCGATCGAGCCGAGCTCCGAAGACAGGTTGGCGACCTTGCCGCCACCAGCGAGCAACGGCGCCAGCGCCTGGGTCAGCAGGAAGGGACCCATGGCGTTGATGCGCAGGCTGTCGAGCAGGATCGCCGGGTCGACCGTGCCGAATCGCTCGCCCGAGTGCAGCACGCCCGCGTTGTTGACCAGCAGGTGGATGGGTTTGCGTCCCAGTACCAGCGGCAGCTCACGCACCAGTTCGGCGTGGCTTTTCGGATCGGCGACGTCCAGGGGCAACACGTGCAGCCGGCCGGGGTACTCGCCGGCCAGCTGGTTCAGCGCGTGGGCGCGACCGGGGTGGCGGCAGGTCGCGACGACGTGTTCGCCGCGTGCCAGCAGCTGCCGGGTGAATTCCAGCCCGAGGCCGCGGTTGGCCCCGGTCACGAGGCAGCGCAGGGTGGTGTCGATGGGCATGGCGGTCCCCGGTCGAAAGGCGGGGACAGTCTAGGGCGTGGGGCGGCACGTGCGCGCCGCGGTGCTTGCCAATCGCCCGGCCGGGACTTGTGACCTAGTGCCCGCTTCCGCGGCCACCGCTAGGATGGGGCGTTGGCGTCCGCCCGGACGTCGCCCAACCACCGACAGGGGAGTCACCATGACCGCATCCACCCGCGCCCGCCAGGGCCTGCTGCAGAAGGGCACGCTGGCCCTCGCGCTCGCCACCGCGATCGGTGCCACCGCATTCGCGCCGTCGCCGGCACTGGCCCAGGCCGAGGCCACGCCTTCCTCCGGCGTCGACATCGCCTACGAGGAGTTCACCCTGCCCAACGGCCTGCGGGTGATTGTGCATGAGGACCACAAGGCGCCGATCGTCGCGGTCAACATCTGGTACCACGTGGGCAGCAAGGACGAACCGCGCGGCCGCACCGGCTTTGCACACCTGTTCGAGCACCTGATGTTCAACGGTTCGGAGAACCACCCGGGCGAGTACTTCGCCCCGTTCGAACTGGTCGGCGCGACCGACATGAACGGCACCACCAACACCGACCGTACCAACTACTTCCAGAACGTCCCGACCACCGCGCTCGACCTCGCGCTGTGGATGGAATCGGACCGCATGGGGCACCTGCTCGGTGCTATCGACCAGGCCACGCTCGACGAGCAGCGTGGCGTCGTGCAGAACGAGAAGCGCCAGGGCGAGAACCAGCCGTATGGCCAGGTCTGGACCAAGCTCAACCAGGCGCTGTATCCCGACAGCCACCCGTACAACCACAGCGTGATCGGCTCGATGGCCGACCTCAACGCGGCCTCGCTGGAAGACGTGAAGAACTGGTTCCGCGCCTGGTACGGCCCCAACAACGCGGTGCTGGTGCTGGCCGGCGACATCGACGTGGAGACCGCGAAGGAGAAGGTGGCGAAGTACTTCGGCCACATCCCGGCCGGACCCGACATGGCGCAGCCGGCGGTCGACATCGCGGTGCGTCCGGCCGACACCCGCGAGGTGATGGAGGACCGCGTGCCACAGGCGCGCATCTACCGCGCCTGGAACGTGCCGCCGACCGGCACCGCCGAAGTCGACCAGTTGCACGTGCTCGGGCAGATCCTCGGCGGCAGCGCCACCTCGCGGCTCGAGAAGCGGCTGGCGCACCAGGACAAGCTGGTGGACAACATCAGCGCCGGGGTCAGCGAGTCGCAGCTGGGTTCCAACTTCCTGGTGATGGCGACCGTCAAGGAAGGCGTCGACCCGGCGAAGGTCGAGGCGATCATCGACGAGGAGCTCGAGCGCCTGTTGACCCAAGGGCCGACCGCCGAGGAGGTCGCCCAGGCCCAGACCGTGATCCGCGCCGGCTTCGTGCGCGGTGTCGAACGGATCGGCGGCTTTGGCGGCAAGGCCGACGTGCTGGCCAGCTGCGAGATCTACACCGGCGAGGCGGACTGCTTCCGCGACAGCATGGCCACGGTGGCGGCGGTAACGCCGGCCCAGTTGACCGCGGTCGGCAACCGCTGGCTCGGCGATGGCGATCACACGCTGGTGGTGGTGCCCGGCGAGCGCACCCCGCTGGCCGAAGCGCCGGCGGTCGATCCGGCGCCGCTGGACCTCCCGCCGGTCGACGGCAAGTACAGCACCACCGCGGCCACGGTCGACCGCAGCACCGGCGTGCCGATGCCCGAACAGTTCCCCGACCTGACGTTCCCGGAGCTGCAGCGCGCCACGCTCAGCAACGGCACCGAGGTGATCCTGGCCGAACGCCACGCGGTGCCGGTAGTGCAGGTGAACTACCTGTTCGACGGCGGCTACAAGGCCGACGTGCTGGGGGGTGACAAGCTGGGCACCTCGAGCTTCGCGATGAGCATGCTTGACGAAGGTGCCGGCGACTACGACGCACTGGGCTTTGCCGCCCGCGCCGAATCGCTGGGTGCCAATCTCGGTGCCGGCGCCTCGCTTGACGGTGGCAGCGCGTACCTGTCGGCGCTCAAGGACCAGCTCGACCCGTCGCTGGCGCTGTTTGCCGACATGCTGCGCGCGCCGCGCTTCGAGCCGTCGGAGATCGAGCGCGTCAAGGCCACCTGGATCGCCGGCATCAAGCAGGAGAAGGCACGTCCGAACTCCGCGGCCCTGCGGGTGATGCCGCCGCTGCTGTACGGCGAAGGCCACGCCTACGCGATGCCGTTCAGTGGCACGGGCACCGAGGCATCGATCGCGTCGCTGACCCGCGACGACCTGGTCGGCTACCACGGCACCTGGGTGCGTCCAGAGAACGCGACCCTGGTCGTGGTGGGCGACACCACCCTCGCCCAGGTCGTGCCGATGCTCGAGAAGCACCTTGGCGACTGGAAGGGGCAGGGTGCGCCGGAGACCACCGGCGAGGTGGCGACGGTCGAGCGGCCGGACGCTTCGCGCGTGTTCCTGATCGACCAGCCCGGTGCGGTGCAGGCCAACATCTTCGTCGGCCAGCTGGTGCCGTCGACGAAGTCCGACCAGGCGACCGAGTTCGAGTTCGCCAACACCGTGCTGGGCGGGCAGTTCAGCTCGCGGCTCAACATGAACCTGCGTGAGGACAAGCACTGGGCCTACGGTTCGTACAGCTTCTCGCCCGACGCGATGGGCCAGCGGCCGTGGCTGGCGTTCGCGCCGGTGCAGATCGACAAGACCGCCGAGTCGATGGCCGAGCTCAAGCGCGAGATCGCCGAGTACGCGACCGGCAAGGCACCGCCGACCGCGGAAGAAGTCGGCAAGGTCCGGTCCAACGAGATCCGCAGCCTGCCGGGTGCCTATGAGACCGCCAGCTCGGTGGCCGGCACGATCGCCGGGATGGTCCGCTACGACCGCCCAGACGACTACGTCCGCCAGCGCCAGGCCGAGATCGAGGCGTTGACTCCGACGCAGGTCGCCGCAGCCGCCGCCACGATCGACCCGTCGGCCCTGACCTGGGTGGTAGTGGGTGACCTCGGCAAGATCGAAACGCCCGTGCGCGCGCTGGACTTCGGCGTCGTCCAGGTGCTCGACGCCGACGGCAATCCCGTCGCCGCGGCAGCCAACGGCAGCGACGACGGCAACGCCGAGTAAGGCGTGGCCCGCCGGGTGGGCGACCACCCGGCGGACCTCGCTCGCCGCCAACCCGCGGCATGCGGTCGGCGCTTCAGCCGGCGATTCCAGTCAGTCCCGATTCACCGCCGCCGCGTACAACCCGGGCAACGGACAGACGCTGTCCGACCCGCACGCAACAGGAGATCCCATGGTCCGCCCGCTCATCCTCGGCTTCGCCACGCTCATGCTCGCCACCGGTTGCACCTGGGTCCACATGGCCCCCGGGGCAAGCGCCGTGCGGGTGATCAGCGCCGGCAGCCCGCCGGCCGGTTGCGTCAAGCGCGGCGACATCGCGGTGTCGGTCAAGGACAGCGTGGCGTTCTACGAGCGCAACAACCTGCGGGTCCGCGAGGAGCTGGAAACCCTCGCGCGCAACGAAGCTCCCGGCCTGGATGCCGACACCATCCAGCCGCTGGCCCCGCCGCTGGACGGCGAACAGCGCTTTGCCGCCTACCACTGCGGGGGCGCTTCGGCAGGTGTTTCCGGCCCGGCCACGGCCCCGGCCGGCGGAATGGCCCAGACCTATCCGATCGGCGGCTGAACCACGCCGGCCAGCCCCCAGTAATGCAGCGGCCCCGGCAAAACGTTAATCTGTCGTGATCTTTGCCTTTCGGGCCGCTGCTCATGCTGTTCCAACACGTCGCCATTGCCGGCCTGGCCCACATCGACGCGCCGCGCCGGCTGAGCTCGGACGAGATCAACGCCCGGCTCAAGCCGACCCTGGATCGACTGGGCATCCGGACTGACGTTCTGGGTGACATCGCCGGCATCCACGCCCGCCGGCTCTGGGACGACCGCGACATGCTCGCCTCCGATGCCGCCACCCTGGCCGGCGTCAAGGCGCTGGCCGATGCGGGCATCGACCCCGACAAGGTCGGCCTGCTGGTCAACACCTCGGTCAGCCGCGACTACCTCGAGCCATCGACCGCGTCGATCGTGTCCGGCAACCTCGGCCTGCCCGACACCTGCCAGAACTTCGACGTCGCCAACGCCTGCCTCGCCTTCATCAACGGCATGGACATCGCCAGCCGCATGATCGAGCGCGGCGAGATCGACTACGCGCTGGTGGTCGACGGCGAGACCGCCGACCTGGCCTACGAGAAGACCATCGAGCGCATGACCCGCGCCGACGTCACCGAGGCCGACTTCAAGAGCGAGCTGGCGACGCTGACGCTGGGTTCGGGCGCGGCGGCGATGGTGCTCGCGCGTGCCGAACTGGCGCCGGGCGCCCCTCGCTACAAGGGTGGGGTCACCCGCGCGGCGACCGAGTGGAACAAACTGTGTCGCGGCAACCTGGACGGCATGATCACCGACACCCGGATGCTGCTGATCGAAGGCATCAAGCTCGCCCAGAAGACCTTCCAGGTCGCCAAGCAGAAGCTGGGCTGGGTGGCCGAGGAGCTCGACGAGTTCGTTATCCACCAGGTGAGCAAGGTCCACACCGCCGCCTTCACCAAGGCGATGGGCATCGACCCGAAGAAGGTCCTGACCATCTTCAACGAACACGGCAACATCGGTCCGGCTTCGGTGCCGATCGTGCTCAGCAAGCTGCGCGAGATGGGGCGCCTGAAGAAGGGCGACCGGGTCGCGTTGCTGGGCATCGGTTCGGGCCTGAACTGCTCGATGGCCGAAGTCGTCTGGTAAGAGGCGTTTCGCGCCGGTTCGCGCCGGTTCGCGCCGGCTCAACCGTTCGCGGGGCGAGATGGTGGTCGCGATCAAACGGGTTGGCGACCAGCAGGTGCAGGTGATCGGCCACACCGACGATGTCGGCGGGCGCGACGCCAACGTCGCGTTGAGCCTGCAGCGCGCGATCGCAGTCAAGGCGTACATGGAGCGCGCCGGTGTCGCCGCCGACAACCTCGGCGTGCAGGGATTCGGGCCGGACCGGCCGGTGGCCGACAACGCCACGGCCGAGGGCCGCGCGCGCAATCGGCGGATCGAGTTCCGCGTGCTGTAGCAGTGCGCTACGGCGCCGCCAGCTCCACCCACACCGGTGCGTGGTCGCTGGGCCGCTCCCAGGTGCGCGGTTCGCGGTCGATGCCGGCCGCCGCACAGGCCGCCCGCAAGTCGCCCGACACCAGGGTCAGGTCGATCCGCAGGCCCAGGTTGCGGCGGAACGCGGCCTGCCGGTAATCCCACCAGCTGAACTCGCCGGCGCCGTCATGGTGCAACCGGTAGGCGTCGTGCAGACCGAGGTCGAGCAGCTTCTGCAGCCCGGCGCGCTCGGCCGCCGAGGTGAGGATGTGGTGCTCGTTCCAGCGCTCCGGGTCGTGCACGTCGCGGTCGTCGGGCGCGATGTTGAAGTCACCCAGCACGACCACCCGCGGGTGCGACTGCAGCTCGCTGGCGATCCAGTCGCGCACGGCCTCGAGCCAGCGCAGCTTGTACGCGTACTTCTCGGTGCCGACGTCCTGGCCGTTGACCACGTAGAGGTTGATCACGCGCACCCCGCCGATGGTCGCGGCGATGACGCGTTTCTGTTCGTCGCCGAACGCCGGTATGCCGACCTGGACGTCCGCGGCCGGTTCGCGCGAAAGGATCGCCACGCCGTTGTAGGTCTTCTGCCCGGCGAACACGCTGCGGTACCCGAGTCCTGCCAACGCGGTGTCGGGGAAGCGCTCGTCGTCGAGCTTGGTCTCCTGCAGCGCGACCACGTCGGGCGCCGCGGCCTGCAGCCACTGCTCCAGATGGGGCAGGCGCACGTTGAGGGAGTTGACGTTCCAGCTGGCGATCTTCATGCGGAGCAGTCTAAACGGGCGCGCCGCGCGTGGCTTGCCGCGCGGCCGGCGCCGGTAGAATGCCGGCATGAGCATCCGACCCTTCCTCGACCACCTTCCCACCCTCGGCGCGCGCGTGTACGTCGATCCGGCTGCGACCGTCATCGGCCGGGTCAGCCTCGGCGACGACGTCTCCATCTGGCCGGGCTGCGTGGTCCGCGGCGACGTCAATTCGATCGAGATCGGCCCGCGCACCAACATCCAGGATGGCACCGTGGTGCACGTGACCCACGAGGGGCCGTTCACCCGGCCGGGCGGTTTCCCGACGGTGATCGGCAGCGACGTCACCGTTGGCCACGGCGCCATCGTGCACGCATGCCGGATCGGCGACTTCGCGCTGATCGGCATGGGGTCGACCGTGCTCGACGGCGCGGTGGTGGAGGCGTTCGGCTTCGTCGGGGCCGGCGCGGTCGTGCCGCCTGGCAAGACGGTCGGCGAGGGTGAGCTGTGGCTGGGCAACCCGGCGCGGTTCGTGCGCAAGCTCAACGAGCGCGAGATCGAGCAACTGCGCTACAGCGCCGGCCACTACATGCGGCTCAAGGACCAGTACCTGGGCATGGCGCAGGGCTGACGGGGTAACCGCCGCCGCGCAACCGCGGCCGGCGGGGCCCGGTCGTCAGTCGGCGGTGGCCAGGGTCGACTCGTGCGTGCGCAGTTCGTCGTACACCGCGTCGCCATCGGGGCGTACGCCGTGCCAGATCCTGAAGCTCTCCGCCGCCTGCTCTACCAGCATCCCGAGCCCGTCGATGGTGTGGTCGGCACCGGACGCGCGCGCCCACGACAGGAACGGGATCGCGGCAGCGCCGTAGCCCAGGTCGACCACGTCGCAGCGTGGCGCGATCAGTGAGCCCGGCAGCACCAGTTCGCCCGTGGCGGTCCGCGCGATCGAGGTCGCGTTGATGATCAGGTCGAACGAACCGATGCTGCCCAGGTCGTTGAAGTACCGGGGATGCACCCGGTCGGGTTCGCCGAGCGCGTCGGCCAGCGCATCGGTGCGCGCATCCGTCCGGTTGACGATGAACAGATCCGCGATGCCGGCATCGAGCAGCGCCGGGGCGACGCCCTGGGCCGCACCGCCAGCACCGAGCAGCAGCACCTTGCGGCCGCGCAGATCCTGGCCGTGGCGTCCGGTGAGGTCGCGCACCAGGCCCAGGCCGTCGGTGTTGTCGCCGTCCCAGCCGGTGGCGGTGCGGGTGAGCGTGTTGACCACGCCGACGCGCCGGGCCCGCTCGCTGAGGTTGCCGCAGATCGCGGCGGCGCGCTGCTTGTGCGGCAAGGTGATGTTGGCGCCGACCCCGCCTTCGGCGGCGAACGCGGCCAGCGAGGCATCGAAGTTGTCGGGTGCGGCGTCGATCGCGACGTACTCCAGCTCGATCCCGAGCTGGCGGCCGCCGCGCGCGTGGATGAAGGGCGACAGCGAGTGGGAGACCGGGTGGCCGATCACGGCATAGCGGGGAGGTGACATGGCAATCTCGCCTGGATCCGGGACTGATGAAAAAGGAGACGCTCGATGCGGCAACGCACGGCCCTGACGGGCGCCAGTCTACTCGTGGGCGTGTTAATGGCCGGGATCGCCGGTCGTGCGGGCGCCTGGCTGGCCGAGTACGGCATCGAGGGCATGCACGTAGTCTCGAGCAAGGCCGATGAAATGCGCGCCAGTATCAGCCCGGACGGCAAGCGGATCGTCTGGGGCAGCCGCGGCCGTGAGGGCGGCGCGGGTGGCCGCGACCTGTGGCAGGCGTCCCTGGTCGACGGTCGCTGGCAGGACCCGCGGCCGCTGGCCCTCAACGCCGCATCCGATGATTTCGACCCGATGTTCAGCGCCGATGGCCAGTGGCTCTATTTCGTTTCCGACCGCGACGGTGGCGAGGGTGGCGATGACCTGTACCGCGTGGCGGTGCATGCCGACGGCTTCGGCGAACCGGTGAACCTGGGTCCCGGCGTCAATACGGCTGGAAACGAACGGACGCCGACGCCGGCCTCCGACGGCCGCCGACTGATGTTCGCCAGTGACGGTCGCGGCGGCGCGGGTGGGCTGGACCTGTTCGTGGCCCGCCTCGACGGGGCGTCGTTCACCGGTCCACAGCCGGTGCCGGGAATCAACACCCGCGCCGACGAGAGCGACGCGGCGTGGCTAGGCGGTACACGCGCAATTGTGTTCGCCCGCGCCGACGCCAAGGGCGATGCCGCGGTGCGCTTGCAACTGGCCCGGTGCGACGGCACGCGCTACGCCGATGCACACCCGCTGGCGTTGTCGTTCAACACCGCCGGCGGCACTACCTTCGGCCCGGCGATCGACTGGAACAAGCCGGGCGAGCTTCTGGTCACCGGCGTGGCGAAAGCACCGCGCGCCGGCGGACTCGACATCTACCGGATGAAGGCGCCGGCGGCGGACGGCAAGGACGGCTGCGTCGACTGACAACGCGCCGGGGCCGACGTCAGGCGTTGCGCATCCAGCGCGCCGCATCCAGCGCGTAATACGTCAGCACGCCATCGGCGCCGGCGCGCTTCATGGCGACCAACGCCTCCAGCGCGCAGGCCCGCTCGTCGAGCCAGCCATTCTGCGCGGCGGCCTTCAGCATCGCGTACTCGCCGCTGACCTGATAGACGAAGGTCGGCACCCCGAACGTGTCCTTCACCCGGCGGACGATGTCGAGGTAGGGCATGCCGGGCTTGACCATCACCATGTCGGCGCCCTCGTCGAGGTCCAGCGCGACTTCGTTGATGGCTTCGTCCGAGTTGGCCGGGTCCATCTGGTAGGTCTTCTTGTCGGCCTTGCCGAGCGCGGTGGCCGAGCCGACAGCGTCGCGGAACGGGCCGTAGAACGCGCTCGCGTACTTCGCGCTGTAGGCGAGGATGCGGGTGTGGACGTGGCCTTCGCTTTCAAGCTCGCCGCGGATGGCGCCGATCCGCCCGTCCATCATGTCGCTGGGCGCCACCACGTCGGCGCCGGCGCGCGCGTGGCTCAGCGCCTGCTTCACCAACGCCTCGACGGTGCCGTCGTTGATGACGTAGCCCTGCTCGTCCAGCAGGCCGTCCTGGCCGTGGCTGGTGTACGGGTCGAGTGCGACGTCGGTGATCACGCCGAGCTGCGGAAAGCGCTGCTTGAGCGCCCTGACTGCGCGCTGGCACAGGCCGTCGTCGTCCCACGCCGCGGCGGCATCGAGTGACTTGGCCGCAGGCGCTGTCACCGGGAACAGCGCGATCGCCGGCACGCGCAATTCGCTGGCCTGCTCGGCGACCCGCAGGAGCTCGTCGATCGACAGACGCTCGACCCCGGGCATCGACGGGACCGGCGCGCGGCCGGCCGGCTCATGCACGAAAACCGGGTAGATCAGGTCGTCGGTGGTCAGGACGTTCTCGCGCATGAGGCGACGCGAGAAGTCGTCGCGGCGCATCCGCCGCGGGCGCGTGTAGGGGTGGCTGCTCATGGGGCGCGATTCTACGCCCGTGCGGTTGGCGCGGGCCGCGCCCGGCAAGCGCCGGCGTCGGTCAGATGATGCCGCCGCCCAGGCTGAGCCGGACGATGCCGACGATGATCACGATGCCGTTGAGCACCAGGCCGGCCTTGGCGCGGCCGCGCTTCTCGGGGCTGGTCAGGCCGATGCCGATGGCGGCGATGACCGCACCGATCGCGGCGAACGGGATCAGGAACCAGTTGCCCCAGCCGAGCAGCGGGATCAGCGCGATCACCATCCAGACCATCGCGACCACGCCCCAGATCAGGCTGATCAGTCCCATTGCTCGTCTCCCGGTGCCATTCTGCGTTGCGACCATGGTGCCCGCGGGACCGCGGCGGCGCACGGCTCAAAGGTCATGGACGCCGTCGATTTCGATCCGCAGCTCGGGCCGGCAGATCGCCGCGTGCAGCACGATCCGCGGTACCGCCGGGTCCAGGCGGGTGTCCAGCAGGGCCGCGACGGTGTCGAGCTCGGCCGCGTCGCGCACGTAGGCCTTGAGCCGCGAACCCGCGCCGAACCGGGTCGGCAGCGACGGGCGGCGGGCGTGGGCGGTGGCCAGCAGGCTGTCGAAGTTGGCCAGGGTCTCGTCAAGCTGGGTTTCGACCGAGTCGGCGTGGCGCGACTCGTGGCCGACGATCGCGGCGGTGCCCGACAGCAACAGTGGCATGGCCGCACCCGCCGGCGGCAGGAGCGCGCGGGCGAAGCTCGGCGGTTGCGGACCGTACTGGCGCGGGTAGCGGTAGGCACTGATCTGGCGCGGGTTTTCCAGCGGCACGCCAGGCCGGGTGCAGGCCAGCCAGTACACCTGCAGGCGACGATGGCCATCGACCCGGCCAATGGCGGTGGCGGCGGGCAAACGGGTCGATTCGAAACCGCCCAGCCCCGATGCACGGCCGACGCAGAAGCGCCGGTAACGTTCTTCATCACCGCTGCCGGTGGTGATGCCGTCGAGGTAGTTCCAGATCCGCAACAGGTGCGGAAAGCCCCGTGCATCGATGAACCCGAGCATGCGTCGGTAGGCCTCGTCGGCGGCGGTACCGATGTCGTCGTCGCCGGGCTCATCGATCTCGATCGCGCCGAACTGGAGCACGCCGTCGCTGGCCCAGGCGACGCCGTCCGCGCGGCCATGGGTGACGGCACCGCCCGCGCGCCAGACCTCCAGCGGCGCCGTGCCATGCGGCTCCAGCGCGACGCGGAGGTAGCGTGGATCGTCGCTGCGCGGGGCGTTGTCGCCGAAACCGAATACCGCCAGCACGTCCGGCCCGCGCAGCAGCGCCGCCAGGTCGGCATCGAGGTAGTCGACCGTCAACCGCGGCATGCCGTCCGCGGGGTCCACCGTCGCGGCGCTCAACGCGCGGGCTCCGTGTCGTGGTGACCGAAGTCCGGCAGGGCCTGCGAGACGGCGGTGGACGCAGTGGCTGCCTCGCGCACGTCGTCGGCGTGCACCGTATCCCCACCGAACAGGACCGACGGCTGGCGACGACGCTCGCGCCAGGCACGCAATGCCATCGGGGCCATCCGGATCGCGCCCAGCGCGTAGAGGAGGCGGAACAGCCGCAACCGCCAGCGCACGGCCGGCGCGTCGAACACGTCGCCGGCGAGCATCGAGATCACCGCCTGCTCGACCTTGAGCACGTTGCGCGGGCGCGAGAACATCGCCTTCATGGTCGGCGAGGTGAACCGGTAGATGAACCACTTGAACTCGTCGAGGCCGCGCGTGAGCTTCTTCTCCAGCGCCGTCATGACCGCCGCCTCGCGCGCCGGCTCGCGCAGCACCGCATCGATCGCGTCGGCGCCCAGCTCGGCGCCGTTCATCGCCAGGAACACGCCCGACGAGAACATCGGGTCGACGAACGTCCACGCGTCGCCCAGCAGCATCCAGCCCGGCCCGCTCATGCGGCTGCAGTCGTAGGCGTAGTTGCCGGTGGCATGCACCGGCGCCACCCGCACGGCGTCGCGCATGCGCACCGCGGCGGCAGGGACGGACTCGAGGGTGCGGTGCAGGAATGCCTCGCTGTCGCCGCGGCGCTGCTTGAGGTACTCGGGCGTGCACACCGCGCCGACGCTGGTGACGCCGCCGCGCAGCGGGATCATCCAGAGCCAGCCGTGCTCGTGCCGGATGATGCTGACGTTGCCGGCATCCTCGCCAGGCCGGCGCTCGACACCGGTGTAGTGGCTGAACAGTGCCGCCGATGCATGCCGGGGGTTGCGGCGCTTCAGGCCCAGCCTGGCGCCGAGGAACGCGTCGCGGCCGCTCGCGTCGACGAGGTAGCGCGGCTGGAACCGCAGCGGGCCATCGTTGCCGCGCGCATGTACCAGCGTTGCGCCTCCATCCAGCTCGACCCGATCGACGCGGACGCCGTCGCGTGCGTCCACGCCCTGCGCGCGCGCGTGGTCGAACAGCAGCTGGTCGAACTCCGCACGTTTGACGTGGAAGGCAAAGCCCGGGCTGTCACCGAGCGCGCGCTTGAACGGGAATCGGTTGTAGCTGCCGTCGTCGACCGGGAAGTCGGCGCCGAGCTTGAGCACGCCGATCCCGCGGACCTGATCAAGCACCCCGAGCCGCTCGAGGATCGGCATGTTCATCGGCAGCAACGACTCGCCGATATGGAACCGGGGGTGCCGCTCCTTCTCCAGCATCGTCACCTGCCAACCCTTGCGCGCCAACAGCGTGGCGATGGTCGAGCCGGCCGGGCCGCCACCGATGACGAGGACGTCGGGGCGGGCGATGGCCCCGGGGGTGGCGGATGCGGCGGGCGCGGCGGTGCTGGCGGGATCGGACACGGTCATGGGCGGCATGATACTTGGCGGCCCACCGGCGGTTGGATCGGCTCTTGGTTGCGCGGCGCCCTCCGATCGCGGATCGTTGCCGGCAATCGTCGTCCACTGGAACTACCCGATGTCCGTACAGAGCCCCGCCGAGCACGAACTGGCGCAACTGCTGGTCGAAAGCCTCAACCTCGAGGGCGTGGCGCCCGACAGCATCGACCCGGAGGCGCCGCTGTTCGGCGACGGGCTGGGGCTGGATTCGATCGACGCGCTGGAGCTCGCGCTCGCGATCAGCAAGAAGTACGGCTTCCAGTTGCGTTCGGACAGCGACGAGAACCGTCGCATCTTCTCCTCGCTGCGCGCGCTGTCGGCGCATATCGACCAGAACCGGGCGGCCTGAGCCGGCCCCGGCGCCGCCGGTGAACCGCCTCGCCGCGCTGCGGCTGCTGCTCGCGATTGCCTACCCGCTGCTGGCCCACGGCGCCAGCGTCGAAGGCAACGGCATCCTCGCACTCGTGGCACTGGCCGACCTGGCGGTGATCGTCCTGCTCGATCCACTGGCGCGCCTGCGCGGCTGGGCCTGGGCGACGCTGGCCGTGGTGGTCGCCGGCCTGTGGGCGCTCCGCGGCAGCGCGGTGCCGGCCCTGCTGCTGCTGGCACCGCCGATGGTGTTCACCGGGCTGCTGTCGTGGTGGTTCGGCCGCAGCCTGGGCGCCGGCCGGGTCCCGCTGATCAGCCGTATCGTCGCGGGGCTGGAAGGCTGCGCGCCGGCGCAGTTGCGCGACGACCTGAAGGCGTACACGCGCCGGCTGACCCTGCTTTGGGCGCTGCTGCTGGGCGGTCTCGCGCTGGTCAACGGCGTGCTTGCGCTGGTCGCGGTGCCGGACGGCGTCCTCGCCCGGCTCGGTCATCCGCCGCTGTTCACGGTCTCGCAGGACGCCTGGTCGTGGTTCGCCAACCTGCTCAATTACGGGATCGTCGGTGGCTTCTTCATCGGCGAATACCTCTACCGCAAGCGCCGGTTCGCGGACCGGCCGTATCGCGATTTCCCCGACTTCCTGCGCCGGATGGCGGCGCTGGGGCCGGCGTTCTGGCGGACTCTGTTCGACTGAGCGGCGGCGGCCCGCCCGCGCCGTGGGCCGCGCTGCCTTATCCTTTGCGACCTCCCGCCGGTCGAGCCTGCCGTGTCCGCCTTCACCATCCCCGCCGATCATCCGAGCCTGCCCGGGCATTTCCCGGGCCGCCCGCTGGTGCCCGGCGTGGTGGTGCTGGACCGCGTCATGGAAGCGATCGAGGCGCGCGACGGGGCGCTGCCTGCCGGCCTGCGGTTGCCGCAGGTGAAGTTCCTGCAGCCACTGCTGCCGGGGGAGGTCGCGCGGGTGGAGCTGGACGGTGGCGCGCCGCGCTGGCGCTTCCGGGTACTGCGCGGCGACGACGTGCTGGCCACGGGTGAAGTCGTCGCCGACACCGGTGCCACGGCGTGAGCGCGGACTGGAAGCAGCGGCCCGAGGGTGGCGGCTGGTTCGCCATCTGGCTGATCCGCAACATCGCCCGTTACGGCGGTCGCGCGGTCGCGCGCGTGCTGCTGTATCCGATCACGCTGTACTTCCTGCTCGTCCGCGGACCGGAGCGCACAGCCTCGCGCGACTACCTGCGGCGTGTGCTTGGCCGCCCGGCCGGGCTGCCCGATGTCGCCCGCCACATCCACGCCTTCGCCGCGACCATCCTCGACCGCGTCTTCATGCTGAGCGGACAGATGGAGCGGTTCGAGGTGCGCATCGACGGGCTCGAGCCGCTGCACGAACAGATCGACCGCGGCCGCGGCGTGCTGATGTTCGGTTCGCACCTGGGCAGTTTCGAGGTGCTGCGCGTGCTCGCGCGCCAACGCCCCGACGTAACCGTCCGGGTGGTGCTCGACAAGGCCCACAACCCGGCGATGACGCAGTTGCTGGACGCACTCAACCCGGAGATCGCGCGCACCGTGATCGACGCCGGCCAGGACGGCCCGTCGATAGTCATGGCGATCCGTGAGGCCACCGACGCCGGCGCGCTGGTGGCGCTGCTGGTCGACCGCACCCACCCGGGCCAGCCGTCACAGCCGGCAACGTTCCTCGGCGATACGGCGCACTTCCCGGTGGCGCCCTGGCTGATCGCGGCCGTGCTCAAGGTACCGGTGGTGCTGGCGTTTGGCCTGTACCGCGGCGGGCGGCGCTACGACCTCGCGTTCGAGCTGTTCAGCGAGGGCATCGACATGCCGCGCCAACATCGCCAACAGCTGCTGGCGGGACTGGTCCAGCGCTACGCCGGCCGGTTGGCGCACCATGCACGCACCGCGCCATACAACTGGTTCAACTTCTACGACTTCTGGCAGACCGATCATGCGAACGCGCCTCAACCCGACCGCCTGGCTGCTGGTACTGCTGGCCGCGACCGGCTCGCTCCACGCCGCGGCGCCTGAGCAGGCACCGGCCGGTGATGCGGTCAGCAGCGAGTGGATCCTCGACCGGCTCGCCCGGCCGGCGCCGATGCGCACCCGCTTCGTCGAGCTGCGCGAGTCGCGGCTACTGAAGAACCCGCTGCGGCTGAGCGGGGAATACCGACGGCCGGAAGACGACGTGCTCGTGCGCGAGGTCCGGGCGCCGTATGCCGAGACCACCACCATCGCCGCCGGCGAGGCGACGATCGAGCGCGCGGGCAAGTCGCCGCGCACGTTCGCACTGTCGCGTGCGCCCGAACTCGCCGGCCTGCAGGCAAGTTTTGGCGCGCTGCTGTCGGGCGACCGGGAGCAGCTGGACGAGTACTACACGGTGGAGTCCAGCGGAACCCGCCAGGACTGGGTGCTGACCTTGCTGCCCAGGAAGCCCGAGCTGGCGATGAAGGTGCGTGACATCACCCTGCACGGACGCGGCGCCGAGCTGCGGTGCATCGAGACCCGCACGCCGGATGACCCGGCCCCGCAGCGCACGCTGCTGGCCGGCGCGGCCACCGCCGCGGCGGAGATCGGCGACGCCAGCCGGTTCGCCGCGCTGTGCCACGGCGATTCCACCGAGTGATGGCCGGCCCCGGTTCCACGTCGGCGCGACGGCTGGGCCTCGCGCTGGCCTGGCTCGCCCTGTTGCTGCTGGCCGGCTGGTGGATCGCGCCGCGGCTCGAACTCAGCGGCGACCTGCGAAAGTTCATGCCGAGCGCGCAGACGCCGGCGCAGAAGCTGCTCATCGACGAACTCGGCGAAGGACCCGGCTCGCGCCTGCTGCTACTGGCGCTGTCGGGTGCAGACGCGGGCGTGTTGGCTGCGCAATCGGACGCCTTGCGCGCCCGCCTTGCCGATGATCCCCGGTTCGTCCTGGTGGCCAACGGCGGGGCGGCGGGGCTGGCGGCGATCCCCGAGCGCCTGCGTCCCTACCGCTACCTGCTGTCGCCGACGCTGGACACTACGTCACTGGATGCCACGTATCTCGGCGACCAGCTCGAAGCGCGCGTGCAGGACCTGGGTTCACCGGTCGCGGCGCTGGTGGAGCCGTTACTGCCCGCCGACCCCACACTGGAGACGCTGGTGCTCGCCGAGAGCTGGCAGCCGGCTGACGCCCCGCAGACCCTGCACGGCGTCTGGTTTGACCGTGCCGGCGAACAGGCATTGCTGGCGGTGCAGACTCGCGCCGCGGGGTTCGATCCGACCGGGCAGCAGGACGCGGTCGACGCGATCGAAGAAGCCTTCAGTACCGTACGCGGTGACAGCGGGGCGCGGCTGGAGATGACGGGTCCCGGTGCGTTCTCGGTCGAGGTCGGAGGGCGCACGCAACGCGAGGCCAGCCGCATAGGCAGCCTCGACACACTGGTGTTCGTCCTGCTGCTCGCGCTGGCCTACCGCAGCTGGAAGGCGCCGCTGCTCGGTGCGCTGCCACTGGCCAGCGGCGGGCTGGCCGGCCTGGCCGCAGTCGCCCTCGGGTTCGACGGCGTACACGGGATCACCGTCGCGTTCGGCTTCACCCTGATCGGCGTCGCGCAGGATTACCCGATCCACCTCTTCAGCCACCAGCGGCCCGGGCTGTCGCCCTGGGCCAGCGCCCGCGCGCTGTGGCCGACGCTCGGCACCGGCGTCGCCGCCACCTGCATCGCCTACCTGACGTTCCTGGTGTCGGGCGTGGAAGGCCTGGAACAGCTCGCGGTGTTCACCGTGGTCGGGCTCGGCGTGGCTGCCCTGACGACGCGGTTCATGTTGCCGGGGCTGATCGACCCGGCGCCGCGCGACGTCGCCGATACGCTCTGGCTGGACCGCGCATGGACGCGACGTGCGCGCTGGCCGCGGCTCGGCGTCGCCGGTGGCCTGGCGATCGCATTGCTGGCTGGCGCGGTCGCATGGTTCGCGCCGGGTCCGTTCTGGCAGAACGACCTGTCGCGGCTGACGCCGGTACCGGCCGACGCCCTGGCCCGCGACGCGCAACTTCGGGCCGAGCTCGGTGCGCCCGACGTTCGCTACCTGATCGCGCTGCGCGGTGACGACGCCGAGGCGGCCCTGCGCGCGGCCGAACGCCTGCACCCTACGCTCGAGCGACTCCGCGCGGACGGCGGCATCGTCGGCTTCGACCATGCCGCGCGTTACCTGCCCAGCACGGCGACCCAGCGCACACGGCAGCAGCGTCTGCCCGATCCCGACACGCTGCGTGCCGACCTGGCCGCCGCGGTGGCCGCCAGCCCGTTCCGGGACGACGTGTTCGCGCCGTTCCTGGCCGACGTCGCCGCCGCGCGCGAAGCCACGCCGCTGACGGTCGACGACCTTGCCGGCACGCCCTTGGCGGCGCGCGTCGATGGCCTGCTGTTGCGTGGCGGCGACGGCGCCACTGCGCTCGTCGCGCTGAGCGGCATCGCCGACCCGGTCGCGGTCGCGCGTGTCGTCGATGCTGCCGGGGCGCAGTTGCTCGACCTCAAGCAGGCGTCCGAGTCGCTGGTCGCCGATTACCGGCAACGGGTGCTGTGGGCGCTGGCGCTGGCGGCGGTCCTGCTGGCGGCAACGGTCTGGGTCGCGCTGCGGTCTTCGCGCCGCGTGCTGCGGGTGCTCGCGCCGATGCTGCTGACCACGGTGCTGGTGCTGGCGGTGCTGCGCGGCGCCGGGGTGGAGCTCAACCTGTTCCACCTGGTCGCCCTTATCCTCGGCGCCGGGCTCGGGCTCGACTACGCGCTGTTCTTCGACCACGCCGGTGATGGGCGCAAGGAACAGTTGCGCGCGCTGCACGCGATCATCGTCTGCAGCCTCACCACGCTGCTGGTGTTCTCGCTGCTGGCCGCCTCGAGCATCCCGGTGCTGCGTGCGATCGGCGGAACGGTCGCGCTCGGCGTGCTGTTCAACTTCGTTCTGGCGCTGCTGATAGTCCCGCGCCCGCTCGCCGCTGCGCCGGTGCCGCGCGATCCCGAGGTGGACGCCGCATGAGCGCGACCAACGTGGGAACCGACCATCGCATCGACCGGGCGCGGATTGCCGCGCTGATCCCGCACCAGGGCGCGATGTGCCTGTGGGAGGAGGTGCTGGACTGGGACGCCGGGGCGATCCGGCTGCGTACCGCCGGCCATCGCGCTTCCGACAACCCGCTGCGCAGCGGTGGCGGCCTGCGCGCGGTGCACCTGTGCGAGTACGGCGCCCAGGCCATGGCCGTCCATGGCGGATTGGTGGCCTCGGCAGCCGGCGGCGCCGCGCCGCCGGGGGTGCTGGTGGCCTTGCGCGGCGTGCAACTGCACGTTGCGCGCATCGACGGGCTTGCAGGGGACCTGGTGTGCGAGGCGGAGCGCCTGGTCGCGTCCGACAGCAGCCAGCAGTACGGCTTCCGCATCAGTCACGACCAGGTATTGCTGGCCGAGGGTCGCGCGGCGGTGGTGCTGCAACCGGCCCCGGAGCAGGGGCGGCCGTAGCAGGCGACAATGCGGCAACCCCGATCCGGAGACCGCCCGATGCCCGCACCATCCAGCGCACCACGCCGTGCCCTCGTGACCGGCGGCAGCGGCGACATCGGCGGCGCGATCTGTATGCGCCTGGCCGCCGACGGCCTGCATGTGATCGTCCACGCCAACGGCAACCTCGCGCGTGCCGAAGCGGTGGTCGCGGCGATCCACCATGAGGGCGGCAGTGCCGAGGCGGTGGCGTTCGATGTCGCCGATGGCGAAGGCACCCGCGCCGCGATCGAGGCCCTGCTCGCCGATGGCCCGGTCCAGGTGCTGGTCAACAACGCCGGCATCCATGACGACGCGCCGATGGCCGGCATGAGCGATTCGCAGTGGAAGCGGGTGGTGGACGTGTCGCTGCACGGCTTTTTCCACGTCACCCAGCCACTGCTGCTGCCGATGGCGCGCACGCGCTGGGGGCGCATCGTCAGCGTGTCGTCGGTGGCCGCGGTGCTAGGCAACCGCGGGCAGGCCAACTACGCCGCCGCCAAGGCCGCGCTGCACGGCGCCAGCAGGTCGCTGGCACGCGAGATGGCCAGCCGCGGCATCAGCGTCAACGTGGTCGCGCCCGGCGTGATCGCCGGACGCATGGCCAGCGCGGCGTTCGAGCCGGAAATGGTCAAGCAGATGGTGCCGGCCGGACGTCCGGGCACGCCCGAAGAGGTTGCCGCGCTGGTCGCGTTCCTGTGCTCGGACGCGGCCGGCTACGTCAACGGCCAGGTGATCGGCATCAACGGCGGGATGGGCTGAGCCGCCCGATCGAGGTTCGCCTGCCCGGTGCCCGGCACGATGACATTCACCCGGCGCTGTGCCGCGCGGCGCAATACTCGCGGCCGACGCCTCCGGCGCCCGCCCCACGTCGATCCGAGGAGGATCCGCGCATGCGTATTTTTTCAACCCTCGTCCTGGGACTTGTCCTTGCCGCCGCCGGTTGCGCCAGCACCTCCAAGGTGATGCTGGGCCAGGCCCGGCCGGCCATCGCGCCCGAGCAGGTGCAGGTGTACTTCTCGGCGCCGCCCGGGCGCTACGAGGAGATCGCGATGCTGGAGACCTCCAGCGGCCAGTTCACCTACGGCGCGCAGAACAAGATGGACGAGGTGCTCGGCAAGCTGCGGGTCGCGGCGGCGGAGCTGGGTGCCAACGGTGTGCTGTTCGAGGGTTCCGCGCAGGGTCCGGGCGGCGGCAACGTCGGCATCGGCGTGGGAGGCGGCCGGTTCGGTGGCAGCAGCCATCTGGGCGGTGGCGTCGGGGTGAGCATCAGCCCCAGCCGCACCCATGCGCGCGGCGTCGCGGTCTACGTGTTCGACCCGCCGCCGATGGGCACGCAGCCCCCGCGTCCCTAGGCCGACGCCTCCGCAGGCGCGGCCGGCGCCTGCACGTCATCGAAGCCGTACCACTCCGGCCCGAGCAGCGGATCGGGACCGATGCTTCGTCCGCCGACAAGCGCGCCCAAGCCGTGGTCGTCGAGGTCGGCGTGCACGCCGCGGGCACGCGCCAGCAGTTCCGCGGCCAGCTCCTCCATCAACGCGACGTTGGCCTTGAGCTTGGCGACCAGGGCGTCGTCATCGAGCGGCTCCGACAGCGTGCGGTTGAGTTCGTGGAACCAGCCGAGCCGGTACTGGTCCAGGTTGCGGCCATCCAACGGGGCCGTCGCGGGCGCGTCGTTGCGCCGGCCCCATTCGCGCAGCATCGGTTGCATGCCCGCATTCAGTGCTTCGGCGCGGGCGAAGGCGTCGCGCAGGCGCGAAAGCACCGGCAGGCACGCGAGCCGCTCGGCAAAGTACAGCGGCGCCAGCAGCGACCAGTAGAACGTGTAATCCCAGATCACCTTCAGCGGCATCAGCCGCGCGTCGCCGAACAGCGCGTACTGGCCGGTGTAGAGGCTCAGGGTGTTCTCGTAGAACGACAGGAACAGCTGCTGGTACAGCGCGGCATGGGCGCCGATCGACTCGCCGGCGCGGTCGCGCGCCAGCAGCTCGCAGATATACCCGTTGGCCATCGCGATGAAGTCGCTGCCGGGCGAATAGAACGGGTCGGCAAACACGCCCGCCTCGCCGGTGATCGCCCAGCGGTGCTCGGAGAACAGCTGCGTGCAGCCGTACGAAAACCCACGAAGGAAGCGGAAGTCCTGCGGCGGGTGGTCGCCGGTTTCGAGCGTGGCGGCCAGCCGCGGCTGGTGCTCGCGCAGCCAGTCCATCGCCTTGGCATGCGTGTTCATCGACGCGATGGGATGCATCGTGCCGTCGCAAACGATGCCGATGGAGTGCGCGCCCGAGGACAGCGGGATGGTCCAGACCCAGTAGCCCGGGCCGCACAGGTGGTTGGTCGACCGCCAGCGATCCGGTGGGCTGCAGCGGTTCTGCCACGCCGCATCGGTCGACCAGTCGTTGGGATCGATGTGTCCCTCGACGCGCCACCACGCTGCGTTGGCGTCGTGCGCGTTGGCCTCGGCCAGGCCCAGCTTGCGCTTCAGCAGGCCGGCGCGGCCGCTGGCATCGACCAGCCAGCGCGCCTGCACGGCGCGTGTCTCACCGTCGCGTTCGACCTGCACGACATGTGGCGCATCGTCCCCGGACAGGTCGATGCCGCGCACGACCGCACCGTCGATGAAATCGACCCCGAGCGCGCGGGCGTGTTCGCCCAGGAAGTTCTCGAAACGGCCGCGATCGATCTGCCACGACGGCGTCGGCAGCAGCGCGCTGACGCCGACCTCGGTGCAGCGGTCGACCGCCTGCCGCCCTTCGCTGAAGAAAAACCGGAAGCCGAACTTGCGGATCTGCTCGCTGTCGAGGTGCTCGCGCAGGCCCAGCACGTGGGCGAAATAATGCGCCCCGATCTCGACCGTGGACTCACCGACCTTGAATGCCCCTTCCGGTACCGGGTGCGCCTGTCGCTCGATAACGGTGATGCCCAGGCCCGGATCCTGCCGTCGCAGCTGGACCGCCAAGCTCAGGCCGGCCAGCCCGCCACCCACAATGGCGACGTCGACGCGGCCGGGCGGCGCGCTCACCGCTGTCGCGCCGGTTGCGCCGCGGTGAAGGTCGCGAACTCACCGCTGGGGTCGTCGATCAGCGGCGGATTGGCGCGGATGCTGCGATACACCTGCGTGATGCCGCCGCGCCGCAACACCTGCCCGACCACGTGGCCGGTGATCCGGCTGAAGTCGCGCAATGGCCTGAAATGGCTGGCGCGGAACTCCTCGTCGGTGTGCACGCAGGCGTAGCGCGATTCGATCGGCACCGACACGCACCGGGTGCCCAGCTCCTGCGCGGCCGAGATGAGTATCTGTGCCTCGAACACGAAGTCTTCGCCCGGCACGTCGCCAAGCGCGGCGACCGCGGCCGGATACAGGCGTTGGCCGCTCTGGGTGTCGGCGATCCGGTAGCCGGTGCCCCAGGCGATGCCCCAGTCGCCGAATGCATTCGCGAGCCGGCGGTAGCGTGGCTGCTGCGCGCGCTTGCGCAGGCGCGCACCGATCACGATGTGGTCGGGATAGCGGCTGGCGGCCTCCAGCAGGCGCGGGATGTCGGCCGCCAGGTGCTGGCCGTCGCCGTCCATCGTCAGCACGCCCTTGAAGCCGCGCCGCAATGCCTCCTCGAAGCCGCCGCGCAGGCTGGCGCCCTTGCCGCGGCGCTGCGGATGGCGCAGCAGCACGATCGGTAGGTCGGCGATCTGCGCGATGGTGTCGTCTTCCGAACCGTCGTCGATGACGATCACGTTCGGGCATTCGGCCAGCGCGCCCTCGACGACCCCGCGGATGCGCAAAGCTTCGTTGAGCGCGGGGATGACCACGGCGATGTTGTTGCGGTTCAACCGATCAGCCATGCACGGGCTCCGGGTAGGTGAGTGCGGCCCGCAGGATCCTTCCGGGGCCGGCCTTGAGGGTGGCCGCCGGCGCGCCCATGGCGAGCGCGTCGAACAGCGACAGCATCGGGGTCATTGCGTTATCCGGCGTGAAGCGCGCAAGTGCGCCAGTCCCGCCGGCGGCCACGCCGTCGTCCAACGCAACCGTCAGTCTCGCCGCGCCGGGACGCTCCGCGCGCGACAGCACCAGCGCCGCGCCCAACAGTCCCTCGCTGGGCGATACCTGCGCCAGGGGACCGGCCGATGCACCGTCGTAGCCGACCAGCAGTACCGCCTCGGCGCCCGTGGCCAGCTGCACCATCGCCTCGACCAGGCCCTGCGCGAAGGTCGCGTCGAATGCACTGATCGCATTGGCGCCGTGCATCGCGCCCGTGCCGATGGTCCAGTAGCCGGCCGCGGCGTTGTGCACCGAGTTGTGGAAGCGGATGGGCGAGATCGACTGCGGCTGGGTTGCCAGCGTGGTGCACATGTAGTCGGTGATCGCCAGCTCGCCATGGGTGGAGGCGAACACCGACGGCAGCGTGGAAGGTTCGCGGCCCGCGTCCGCGCAGGCGGCCAGTGCGACTTCGAGCGCGACGGCGACGGTTTCGGGTGCGCGCCGGCGCTCATTGGGGGCAAGCAACTGCGGGGACGGCCGCGAGGGCGCGACGTCCGGCAGCGCCCCGTCCCGTGCAAACACCCGCGCGGCGTCCCACGAAGGGAGGCCGCGGGTCCAGAAGCCGATGCCCTCGATGGTGGCGGCCAGCAGGCTCATCGCGCCCTCCCGAACACCAGCGAGCAGTTGTTGCCGCCGAAACCGAACGAGTTGTTCATCGCGTACGCGACCTCGCCGGCGGCGTTCGCGAACCGGATCTGCGGGCCGCAGGCCGGGTCGGGCGAGTCGCTGTTGAGGATGCCGGGCAGGGTGCCGTGTTCCAGGGCGAGCAGCGCGAACACCGACTCGACGATGCCGGCCGCACCGAGGGTGTGGCCGGTCCATCCCTTGGTCGAGCTGGCGTGCAGGGTCGAGGGGAACATCGACGCCACCGCGGCCGCCTCGATGCTGTCGTTCGCCGGCGTGGCGGTCCCGTGCAGGTTGAGGTAGCCGACCTGCGAGGCATCGATGCCGGCGCGCGCCAGTGCGTCGCGCATCGCGAGCCGCGCACCCAGGCCTTCCGGGTGCGGGGTTGACATGTGGTGGGCGTCGCTGGACTCGCCGTAGCCACGCAGTTGCAGGCCGGGGCCACCACCGTCCGCGCGTTCGAGCACGGCGTAGCCGCCCGCCTCGCCGAGCGACAGGCCATCGCGCGCGATATCGAATGGCCTGCATGGCGCGGCGGACACCAGCTGCAGCGAGTTGAAGCCGTAAAGCACGCTGCCGCACAGGGTGTCGACGCCGCCGACGAGGGCCGCATCGGCGAGGCCGGCGTCGATCAGGCGCGCGGCCTGGGCGAAGACCTTTGCGCTGGACGAACACGCGGTGGCGACCGTCACGCACGGCCCCCGGAGCCCGGTCACGTGTTGCACGAAATCGCCGGTGGCGTGCACCGTGTGGACGATCGGCCGGGCGATGTCGGTGGGGAATGCCGGCGTGCCGTCATTGCCGGTGGCGAGGCGGCGGTAGGCCTGCTCGGTTTCGCCGATGGACGACGTCGAGGTGCCGATGACGGTCGCGACGCGCTCGGCACCATGGCGCGCGGCCACCGCGGCAATCACATCGGGCAGGCCGTCCTGCTGCAGGGCCAGCCACGCCAGCCGATTGTTCCGGCAATCCCAGCGTTCGGCGCCGGCCGGCAACGCGACATCTTCGACTCCCTCGACCCGGCCGATCCAGCACGGTAGCGGTGCCCCGTCTTCGCCCGACGGGCCGAAATCGTTGGGGCGCAGGCCGCTGCGGCGGTCGAGCAGGGCGCGGTGCTGCGCCC
Organism: Lysobacter zhanggongensis; assembly: GCF_046638635.1. NCBI lineage: Bacteria > Pseudomonadati > Pseudomonadota > Gammaproteobacteria > Lysobacterales > Lysobacteraceae > Lysobacter > Lysobacter zhanggongensis. The sequence goes on along the minus strand of NZ_JBJXHK010000002.1, from coordinate 5,161 downwards.
CGGCACCGCGGCCCAGCGCGGTCGTCGCGGTAAACGCGCGGATCGCGATCGGGGCCATGGGTGGATACGGGGACGCTGGCGGCACTCGGGCTTCCTGGTTCGATGGAGTTCTGGCGGTGGACGGCCGAGCATGGCCGCCCGGCGCGAGACGCAACGAAGTATGCCAGCGCCCACGGGCTGAACAGGCGGACGCGCGACGTCGGCACCCGCTGGGCACGGCTGATCGGCCACCGCCGGATGCTGTCGCGGGTGACCTGGCTGGTCGCAGCAGGCCCCGCTGTCGTTCCGGTAAGGTTGGTCCGGCACCGTGCGCACGGCCGGTGCCCGCAACCGTCCGACCTGGGGAACCGCATGGGTGTCATGAACCGCAAGCCGCGCCTGACCGGCGCAATCATCGGTGGCCTGATGCTGGCCGCGCTGCCGGCCGCCGCGCAGGAGCCTGGCAAGGTCTATACCGATGCCGACTACGCCCGCGCCGAGCGCTTCATGGGCTACAACACCACGCCGCTGCTCGACCACGCCGTCAGTACCGTGGTCTGGCTGGACGACCGCCATTTCTGGTTCAAGGACCACGATGCCGCCGGCGACCACTTCCGCCGGGCCGACGCCGCCACCGGCACGATCGCCGATGCGTTCGACCACGAGGCACTTGCCGGTGCGCTGGCCGACGCCAGCGGCAAGCCGATGGACGCCGCCAAGCTGCCGGTCAGCGGCCTGGAGATCACCGACGACGGCCGCTTCGACGTCGCCCTGGGCAAGCAGCATTACCTGTGCGACCTGCAGGGCGAACCGGTCTGCGAGGCCGCCAGCGGCACCGCGACCCGCAAGCCCGCCGGCGACGACGCGCCCGGCAGCAATGCCCCGGTGGTCGAGTCCCCGGACGGCCGGCTCGCCGCGTTCATCCGCGACTGGAACCTGTGGGTGCGCGACACCGCCACCGGCGTCGAGACGCCCTTGACCACCGACGGAACCACCGACTACGGCTACGCCACCGACAACGCCGGCTGGACCCACAGCGACCGGCCGATCCTGGTGTGGTCGCCGGACTCGAACAGGATCGCCACCTTCCGCCAGGACCAGCGCCGCACCAGCGAGATGGTGCTGGTCGGCACCCGCGCCGGTGCGCCCGAGGTGGAACGCTGGAAGTACCCCTTCGTCGGCGACGAGCACGTCACCATGATCGAGCGCGTCATCATCGACGTGCCGGCACGCAAGCTGGTGCGTCTCGACCTGCCGCCCGAGCAGCACCGCTCGACCCTGTGCGACGACGTCAGCTGCTACGGCGGCTGGGAGGACGTGCAGTGGGCGCCGGATAGCGCGTCGATCGCGTTCGCCTCGACGTCGCGCGACCACAAGGACACCTGGCTGCGCGTCGCCGACGCCGCCACCGGCGCCGTCCGCACGGTCTACCACGAGCACGTGCCGACCTACTTCGAATCCGGCAACGGCCGGGTCAACTGGAAGTACCTGCCCGGATCCAACGAGTTCATCTGGTTTTCCGAGCGCAGCGACTGGGGCCACCTGTACCTGTACGACCTGGCCAGCGGCACGCTCAAGCATGCGATCACCGCGGGCGAGGGCAACGTCACCCAGGTGCTGCGGGTGGACCCCGACAGCCGCACCGTCTGGTTCCGCGGCGTCGGCATGGAAGACGGTCGAAACCCGTACTACCAGCATTTCTACAAGGCGTCGCTCGATGGCGGCGACGCCACGCTGCTGACCCCCGAGGACGCCAACCATACGGTGACCCTGTCGCCGGACGGCACCTACTTCGTCGACAGTTACTCCACCCCGACGGTGCCACCGGTGACCGTGCTGCGCGCCAGCGACGACGGCCGCACCATCGCCACGGTGGCCAGCGCCGACGACAGCCGCCTGCGCGCCACCGGCTGGGTGCCGCCCACGCCCATCACGGTGACCGCCCGGGATGGGCGCACGACCCTGTACGGGATGATGTTCACGCCGACCGACCTCGATCCGTCGAAGAAATACCCGGTGGTCAACTACATCTACCCGGGTCCGCAGACCGGGTCCGTGCGCGGGCGCAGCTTCACCGCTGCGCGGATCGACCACCAGGCGCTGGCCGAACTCGGTTTTGTCGTCGTCGCGATCGACGGCCTCGGCACGCCGTGGCGTTCAAAGCGTTTCCATGACGCGTTCGACGGCGACATTGGCGACAACACCCTGCCCGACCAGGTCGCCGGCCTGAAACAGCTCGCCGAGCGCCATCCCTGGATGGACCTCGATCGCGTCGGCGTCTGGGGCCACTCCGGCGGCGGCTACGCGACGGCGGACGCGATGTTCACCTACCCCGATTTCTACAAGGTCGGGATCAGCGAGAGCGGCAACCACGACAACCGGGTCTACGAGGACGACTGGGCCGAGAAGTGGCAGGGGCTCGAAGTGGTCGACGCCGAGGGCAACAGCAACTACGACGCCCAGGCCAACCAGGCCCGTGCCGGCAACCTCAAGGGCAAGCTGCTGCTCGCGCACGGGATGATGGACGACAACGTCCCGCCGCAGAACACGCTGCTGGTGGTCGATGCGCTGATCAAGGCCAACAAGGACTTCGACCTGTTGCTTTTCCCGCACGCGCGGCACGGCTTCGGCGAGGACAGTGACTACATGACCCGCCGCCGCTGGGACTACTTCGTCGAGCACCTGATGGGCGCCACCCCGCCCAGGCAGTACCGGATGGGTGCGGGCAGGGACTGACCGCTTACTATTCCGCGTCCTTTCACGACTCCCGCCAATGACCGACACCCGCTCCACACTGCCCAGCCCGCTCGGCCCGCTGCCGACGCTGATCTTCAGCTCGCGCTGGCTGCAGCTGCCGCTGTACCTGGGCCTGATCATCGCCCAGTGCGTCTACGTGTTCCTGTTCGTCAAGGAACTGCTGCACCTGATCACCGATGCCAACACCCTGAGCGAACAGGGGATCATGCTGATCGTGCTGGGGCTGATCGACGTGGTGATGATCTCCAACCTGCTGGTGATGGTGATCGTCGGCGGCTACGAGACGTTCGTGTCCCGGCTGCGACTGGAAGGGCATCCGGACCAGCCCGAGTGGCTCAGCCACGTCAACGCCAGCGTGCTCAAGGTCAAGTTGGCGATGGCGATCATCGGCATCAGCTCGATTCACCTGCTCAAGACCTTCATCGAGGCGGGTACGGTCGGCAGCGGCCTGCCGTTGTGCGGCACTCCGGACGCGCTGGTCGCCGCCGTGCAGGCGGCCGAGTTCGCCGCCGCCAATGCGGGTGCAATGGCGACGAAGGTATGCACCAGCACGACCGCCGACGGCGTGGTCTGGCAGACCGTCATCCACTGCGTGTTCATCCTGTCGGCGATCGGCATCGCCTGGACCGACAAGCTCATGCACCCGGCCAAGCCTGCCGCCGCGCATTGACCGGGGCAGGCAGGTTCAGCTGCCGGGCAGGCATGGAGGCCCAATTCATCGGGGCTGACGTATCGTTTCCCGGATGACGCCATCCCCGCTTCGGACAACGCTTCGCCAGGACACCCACGACGCGCACGCCCGTGTCGACGCACTGCTCGGCGGTGGCATCGCCGACCTGGAAACCTACCAACGCTACCTGGGCGGAATGCAGCGCTTCCTCGCCGCCTGCGAGGACGCGCTGCTGCCGGCGTGGCCGATGGCCCCGCTGCAGGCCCTGCTCGCCGACGACATGCGGGCCCTGGCTGTCGGGCCGACACCGAGCTTGGCGTCGCCGCTGCCGGCGACGGATGAGCCGTCCCGTCTGGGCGTGGCCTATGTCGTCGGCGGTGCATCGGTCGGCGCGCGCCAGCTGGCCCGCCAGGCCGAGGCACTGGGCTTCGGCCCGGGTCGTGCCGCGTCGTTCCTGCACGGCTTCGCGCAGGGCTCCATGTGGAACGGCGTGCTGGCGTCCCTGGACGCCGCCCGCCTCGATCCGCACCAGACCGACCGCTGCCGCGCCGCGGCGGTGGCCGCATTCGCAACCGCAGAGGCCGCCTTCGGTGGTCTGGAGGAGCTTCGATGATCGATCCAGCAGCCAACGGCGACTTCGACCTGGACGCATGTCTCCGGGCACCGGTGCACCTGTCGGGGGCGATCCAGCCGCACGGCTACCTGGTCAGCTGCTCGTTGGCTGACTGGCGCATCCGGCACGTCTCCGCAAACGTGGAAACGTTGTTGGGCATGCCGCCCGGCGAGCTGGTCGGCCAGCCGGTCAACGAGTTCATCGAGGAGGACGTGCTGTCGCAGGTGTCCGACGCGATCGCGGCCCTCGCGACCGGCGACGCCACGGCCCAGCGCGTATGCACCGCAAACGTCGGCGCCTTGATGACGATCTGCGACGTCACCGTGCATGCGGTCGATGGCCTGCTGCACATCGAACTGGAGCCGCAGCCGACGCGCGGCGACACGCGCGCTCCGACGGCGATCGCGCAACGGATGATCGCCCGGCTCGGACAGGACGATGTCGGCCACGACTTCTTCCGGCAGGTGGCGGCGCAGGTGGCCGGGCTGACCGGCTACGACCGCGTCATGGTCTACCGCTTCCGCGAGGACGATTCCGGGGAGGTCATTGCCGAGGTCGCCGCCGACGGCATGGAGCCCTACCTGGGCCTGCGGTACCCGGCCACCGACATCCCGCCGCCGGCGCGCGCGCTGTACCTGCGCAACCGCATCCGGATCATTCCCGATGCGTCGTACGAGGCGGTGCCGGTCGTGCCGGGCGCCGACGCCTCCGGTGCGCCGCTCGACCTCAGCCAGCACGTGCTGCGCAGCGTGGCGCCGGTCCACCTGGAGTACCTGCGCAACATGGGCGTCGCGGCGTCGATGTCGATCTCGATCATCAGCGGTGGCCGCCTGTGGGGGCTGATCGCATGCCACCACCGCGTGCCGCGACGGGTGTCGGCCAGCGCACGCGCGGCGGCCGACCTGTTTGGCATGTTCGTCTCGATGCGTGTCGCCGCCCGCGAGCAGGAGCGCACGATGGAGCGGTTCGACCGGGCCCAGCGCCTGCGCGAGGCGATGGTGGTGCGGCTGGCACAGGCGCGCGATTTCGACCAGGCGCTGGCCGATGAACTCGAGCTCGTCCGCGAGGTGCTCGAATGCGATGGCGCCGGGCTCGCGGTCGCCGGGCGCTGGCATGCCAGCGGCCGCGCGCCCGCCTCGCGT
>NZ_JBJXHK010000001.1:0-106182 GCF_046638635.1 Lysobacter zhanggongensis | reverse complement strand
GCTGGCGGTGCCGGTCGAGGGCGAGGGCGCGCGCTGGTGGGCCGACGTGCGCGGCGACTTCCAGCGCTACGACCACGGCCGCGTGTACGACGGGGCCGGCCCGGCGTTGACCGTCGGCGTCGACTGGCGCCGTGGCGCGCTGACCTTCGGTGCATTCGGTGGCTACGGCCAGCAGCAGCATGACTGGGGCAACCGCGGCGGCAGTTTCGACCAGAGCGAGGCGAGCGTCGGCGCGTACCTGGCATGGATGTCCGAGGCGGGCGGCTGGATCAACGCGCAGGCCAGCTTCAGCCAACTGGGCTTCGACATCGAGCGCAACGCCAACCTCGGCCAGGCGACCCGCGTGCACCATGCCGATGTCGACGGCGACAACATGAGCGTCGGCCTCAACGCCGGCTGGGAGTTCGGCGACGGCGCCGTGCGCCACGGCCCGGTGATCGGCGTGCTGGCCCAGCAGATCGACATCGACGGGTTTGCCGAGAGCGAACCGGCACTGTCGACCTCGCTGGCTTATCCGGAGCAGACCTTCGACTCGATGATCGCCAGCGCCGGTTGGCAGGTGCGTTACGACGGCGGCCACTTCCAGCCTTACGCGCGCCTGACCGTCGACCGGGAGCTCGAGGACCATCCGGAGCAGGCGTTCGCGCGGCTCCAGTCGATGCCCGGCACGACCGATTACGCGGTGCCCGGCGTGGCGTTCGACGACAGCTACGGCAGCCTGATGTTCGGCGCGCGCACGCAGCTGTTCGGCCTGGACGCCAACCTCGGCAGCAGCCTCACGGTCAACCAGACCGGTGGGCACCATGCGACGGTGTTCGCGACCGTCGGCAGCCGGTTCTGACGGCCGTTACCCGCCGGCGTGCGATCGCCGGCGGGTGCTTCCTGTCGCGCCCCCGCTGGCTGTAGACTTCCGCTCATGCGGGTGTAGTTCAATGGTAGAACTTCAGCTTCCCAAGCTGATAGCGTGGGTTCGATTCCCATCACCCGCTCCAAATTCCACGGCGGCCCCGCTCTCAGGACGGGGTCGCCGTTTTCGTTCCGGCCCCCGGCACCGCCGGTCCCAGCCCGCCGCGGAGGCGACAGATGTCGATGCCATCGAAAGTCGTGCTCGGCTGGCGCGAGTGGGTGGCGCTGCCCACGCTGGGCGTGGGGGCGATCCGCGCCAAGATCGACAGCGGGGCGCGCAGCTCGGCGCTGCACGTGGATGACCAGTGGCGATTCAGCGAGCGCGGCGCCCCGTGGGTGGGATTCCGGCTGACCCCGGCGCATGCGGGGGAAGCGATCGAGTGCACGGCGCCGGTGGTCGACGAGCGCACCGTGGTCGACTCGGGCGGGCATGGCACCCTGAGGGTCTTCATCCGCACCACGTTGCGCGTGGCCGGGATCGAGCGCGAGATCGACATCAACCTGACCCGGCGCCACGGCATGGCGTTCCCGATGCTGCTGGGCCGCACCGCGATGGTGAAAGCCTTCACGGTCGATCCGGCACGCTCGTTCCTGCACGGCCGCGCCGGACCTCCGGTGCGCCTCGACGTTGTTTCCCCCGACCCTGCCCGGCCGCACCCATGAAGCTCGCGATCCTGTCGCGCAACACCAAGCTGTACTCCACCCGGCGCCTGGTCGAGGCGGCCCGCGAGCAGGGCCACACGGTCCGTACGCTGGACCCGCTGCGCTGCTACATGCGCATCGCCAGCGACGGGTTCGCGATGCACTACAAGGGGCAGTCGATCTCCGGCTACCACGCGGTCATCCCACGCATCGGCGCCTCGGTTACGCGCTACGGCACCGCGGTGCTGCGCCAGTTCGAGCTGATGGGCAGCTTCACTCCCAACTCCTCCGACGCGATCCTGCGCGCACGCGACAAGCTGCGCAGCCACCAGTTGCTGGCCGCGCAGGGGATCGGCATGCCGGCCACGGTCTTTGGCGACAACCCGGACGACACCGCTGACCTGCTGTCGATGCTCGGCCCGCCGCCGCACGTCATCAAGCTCAACGAGGGCACCCAGGGCGCCGGGGTGATGCTGACCGAGAAGCTGTCGGCATCGAAGGGCGTCATCGAGGCCCTGCGGGGGCTGTATGCGCAGTTCCTGGTGCAGGAATTCATCCCCGAGGCCAAGGGCGCCGACCTGCGTTGTTTCGTCGTGGGCGGCAAGGTGGTTGCAGCGATGAAACGCCAAGCCCCCAAGGGTGACTTCCGCTCCAACCTGCATCGTGGCGGAAGCGCCCGTGGCGCCAAGGCGACCCTGGCGGAGCAGGATGCCGCCATCCGTGCCGCGCGCGTGCTGGGCCTGGGGGTTGCGGGTGTCGACCTGATCCGCTCCAACCGCGGGCCGCTGGTGTTGGAGGTGAACGCGTCGCCGGGACTGGAGGGGATCGAGGACGCGACCGGTGTGGACGTGGCCGGCGCGATCGTGGAGTACGTGGCCGAACGCCACCGGCGACGGATGTCCAAGCGTGCAGCTGCGAAAGACAAGTAATTGATTTTGCATGCAATGTGCCACCCTCCGGGGGCGGGTCGACGCCGCTTAACGGCCCTTTAATCGCCCCGGGGGTAGCCTTCTCCAAACCGCAGCTTTGCCCGTCACCGGTGTCGATGGCACAGCCACCCAAACCGGGAAGCCCGCAGGTCGCGGTATCGGGGCAACACCCTTTGACCCAGGCGCGGTGGCTCCGCGCCTGGGTTTTTTATCGCGCGTGTTCCATTGCCGACGGTTCCATCACGCGGCGCCGGGGCATGCTGCTGCGGCGCGCGCTCTGGCAGAATCCGTTGGATCGTCGACGTTGCGCCCCTCACACCCATGCCCGATCGACCGCTCCCGGCCGGCCGGGCAACGAACCGGAAGGCACGATGCGCATTCTCGTCATTGAAGACAACCAGGACATTGCCGCCAATCTGGGCGACTTCCTCGAAGACCGCGGCCACACCGTCGATTTCGCCGCCGACGGCATCACCGGCCTGCACCTGGCGGTCGTCCATGACTTCGATGCGATCGTCCTCGACCTCAACCTGCCCGGGCTCGACGGCCTGGAGGTCTGCCGGAAGCTGCGCAACGAGGCGCGCAAGCAGACCCCGGTGCTCATGCTGACCGCACGTGACAGCCTGGACAACAAGCTGGCGGGCTTCGAGTCGGGCGCCGACGACTACCTGATCAAGCCGTTCGCGCTGCAGGAGGTGGAGGTCCGGCTCAACGCGCTGTCGCGCCGCGGCCGCGGGGTGCAGACCCGCGTGCTCAACGCCGCCGACCTCGAATACAACCTCGACACACTGGAGGTGCGCCGGCAGGGCAAGCTGCTGCAGCTCAACCCGACCGCGCTGAAGATCCTGCAGGCGCTGATGGAAGCGTCGCCGGCGGTTGTCACCCGGCAGGAACTGGAAACCCGGGTCTGGGGCGAGGAATTGCCCGACTCCGACTCGCTGCGGGTGCACATCCATGGCCTGCGCGCCGTGGTCGACAAGCCGTTCGAGACCAACCTGATCCAGACCCGCCATGGCATCGGTTACCGGATCGCCGAGCTCGATGGCGGAAACTGAGGCCGTACCCGATCCGGTCGAAGCGGATGCGAACACCGCACCGCCAAGGCGGCAGCGGCGATATCGAAGGCGCCTGCGCAGCCGCATCATTCTGGCGTTCGTGCTGCTCGGGTTTGGGCTGACGACACTGTTTGCGTTTTCCACGCTCGCCCTCCGGAATCGGCTCGAAGCCGAGCTGGTGGAGACAACGCTCCAGCGTGAAGTTTCCAATCTGGTCGAGCAGGTGGAGCGCAACCCGGATGAAGCGCCGTTCTTCCTGATCTTCGACGCGCGGACGTGGAGTCCGCGGAACGCGTTCAAGGTCGATCCGCTGTACCGGGACCTGCCGGAGGGTGTGCACGACATCCGGCAGCAGGCGCCGGACGGGTCATGGCATGTCTACAAGGTCGCGGTACGTAAGGGATACCGACCCGGCGAAGGCGAGTTCACGAGCCTTGTGCGCTACGACGTCACCGGCGCGGCCGCGGCAGCGGAGAAGCTGAGAAGGTGGGTGCTCTTCGCGGTGGCGTTGTTTTCGGGATTGGCGTTCCTGATCGGCTGGTGGGCCGCATCCCGCGTGATGAGTCCTGTATCGGAACTTGCCCGCCGTCTCCAGGGTCCGGTCGGAAGTAGCGGCGCCGACATGCTCGCCAGCCACTTCCCCGATGACGAAGTCGGTCAACTTGCCTCCGCGCTTGACGATTACTCGGCGCGGTTGACCGAAGTGGTACAGCGGGATCGGGAATTCAATGCCGACGTCAGCCACGAGCTGCGTACCCCGTTGGCGGTGATCCGCGGCGCGGTTGAGCTGCTGCTGTCGCGCCCGGACATCGACGACAAGACCCGTGCCCGCGTGCATCGCATCCAGCGCGCCGAGCAGCAGTGCACCGACCTGATCAGCGCGTTGCTGCTGCTGTCACGCAACGAGCGTGGCCACGGCGCCACGGACGTGGCGAAGATCGCCGAGCAGCTGCTCGACGTGCACCGCACCCAGGTCGTCGGCAAGTCGCTCGAGCTGCGGATGGAGGGCGAGCGCGGCCTGGTCGTGGACGCGCCCGAAGCCGCGGTGGCGGTCGCGCTCGGCAACCTGGTCGGCAACGCGGTCAAGTACACGCTCGAGGGCGAGGTGGTGGTGCGACTGCTGCCCCGCGCGGTGGAGGTGGTCGACTCGGGCCCCGGCCTGAGCGAGGAGGATGCCGCCCAGCTGTTCCAGCGTGGTTATCGCGGCACCCACGCCGGGCATACGCAGGGCGGCGGCATCGGACTGTCGATCGTGCGTCGGCTGTGCGACCTCTACGGCTGGGACGTGCGGGTCCGGCCCGGCGAGGTACGCGGCGTGGTCGCAACCCTGACCTTCGACCGCGCGGGGGGCGGTGGCTGAACCGCCCCGCGTACGCTCAGGCGTCCAGCGGTTCCAACCAGCGATAGCGGTCGGGCGTGGAACCGTCGAACAATCCGAAGAACAGTTCCTGCAGCCGGCGGGTCACCGGGCCGGGCTTGCCGGCGCCGACCTGTCGACCATCGACCGAACGGATGGGGGTGATCTCGGCCGCGGTGCCGCACATGAACAGCTCGTCGCACAGGTACAGGTATTCGCGCGGCAGGTCCCGCTCGACCACCTCGATGCCGGCGTCCCGCGCCAGCCGGATGAGCGAGTCGCGGGTGATGCCGTTGAGGAGCGCGGCGCTCACCGGCGTCGTGTGCAGGGTGCCGTTGAAAACGAGGAACAGGTTTTCGCCGGCGCCTTCCGACAACAGTCCGGTGGAGGCCAGCGCGATGCCTTCGCCAAAGCCCAGTCGGCGCGCCTCGCGGGCGACGAGCTGCCCCGACAGGTAGTTGCCGCCGGCCTTTGCACCGGCCGGGATGGTGTTGGGGGCAAACCGCTGCCAGCTGGACACGCAGGCGTCGATGCCGGTTTCCAGCGCCCCCGGCCCGAGATAGGGGCCCATGAACCACGCGCCGACCGACATTTCCACTGGGGTATCGGCCGACAGCCCAAAGCCGCCCAAGCCGCGGAACGCGAACGGGCGGAGGTAGGCGCGGGTCAGTCCATTGCGCCGGACCACCTCGCGGCAGGCCGCGTTGATCTCATCCAGCCCGTAGGGCATCGGCATTTCATAGATCCGCGCCGAAGCGTACAGCCGGGTGTTGTGGTCGGTGAGGCGGAAGATGGCCGGGCCGGACGGAGTCTCGTAACAACGGATGCCTTCGAACACCGACGAGCCGTAATGGAGCGCATGCGCCATCACGTGGGTCGTTGCTTCTTCCCAGCGCTTGATCGCGCCGTTGTGCCAGATCCATTCGGGGTACTGCATGCCGGTCATCCGCGGGAGGTCGGGTCATTGTGCCCGCAGCCCGCCGCGGAGTGCTCAGCCCCGGATCCAGAGGCAGCCGAAATGCTCGTGCAGCTGGAACACGGTCTCGGCCGGCGTGGTGCCGTCCTCGAGGGTCTGCACCAGCCGCAGGGCGACCGGCCGCGCCGGCGGCGCGTGGTAGTCCAGCGGATCAGGCGGCAGCGTGGCCACCTCGGCCGCGACAGTATCGATTGCCGGCGGTGCAGTCGAAGTCCGGCCGTCCGCCGAGGGGATCGCGGCATGGGCCAGCTGCACGCCGCTCCACGACTCCGCGCGCGCCGGCAGCACCGGCACGATGTCCACCAGTGGACGCCGGACCACTTCGTCGAGGCGGTCCATCGTCGAATACCCGTTGCGACCCGACATGCCCGCCCAGTGGTAGACGTTGGCCAACCGGTTGGCATCGCGCGCGTCGATCGCCGTCGACATCTCGAACATGAGGTCCTGCAGGTGCCGCGCGCAGCCGCCGCGGTAGACCCGCCGGTTGCCGGGCAGGGTGGAAGAGGCGGGTCGCTCCACCGCGCCGACGCTGGCGCAGGCCCGGTCCGTGTAGACAGGAGTGCCGTCAGGTTGGACGCACGCGCGGGTCTGCGCCGACGCCGGAGATGCCGTCAGCAGGGCGGGAGGTGCCAGCAATGTCGCCAGCAGCAGGGACAGGAAGATGCGGGTCATCCCCCGAGCCTACCCCGGTGTGAAGGCCGGGTGAAAGGGACTCTGTCGGTTTTGCGGGGACAGGTCGCGTTTTGGCGCACTCAGAACCGGACGAAATAGCAACCCTGGTAGCGCTGGACTTTCAGGTCCTGGACCCGCTGGCTGCCGCCCTGTTCGAACACCAGTTGCATGATGCCGACACTGCCGTCGGCCACGCCGCCGGAGGCGTCGGCGTAGAGGCCGCCGCCGATGCGGGCGTCGAAGAACCTGGTATCCCAGAGCATCTGGTCGGAGAGACGCCCGAGACGTTCCATGACCGACTGGGCCTGGTCATTCCCGAGGCCCACCCAGTGGTAGCTCTCGGCGATACGGTTGACATCGCCCAGCCCCCACGAGCCGTGCAGGTCCATTGCCAGCTGGGTGGGCGAACGGGCGCAGCCGCTGGCCGCCGAGCGGCGTGCGGTGACCGCTGGGCGTGGACCATTGGGTGCGATCAGGGACGAGCTGTCGCTGTCCGCGGAACCACCATCGAACACCAGGCGGTTGACCAGCTCGCCCGACATCGGCGCCGCTTCCGCGCCAAACGCGGCGCAGGCCTTGTCCGTGTAGATCGCTGTTCCATCCGGCGCCAGGCAGCGCTGGATGCCGGCACTCTGCGCCGGCGCGTTGCACGGCATCGCCGAGGCGGCCAGCACGGCGGCGGCCAGGGCACTGAAGGGGAGTCTGTTCATGGCGGCGGGGCACTGCGGGGGTGACCGCCATGCTCCGCCGGGTATCGTCAACGCCTTGTGGCAGAAGGGCTTGCGGGCTGAACCGCTTGCCAACCGGCGCTGAACTCAACCCAACCGGGACAGTACGTTCAGCGTCGGTTTCGCCAGGTTCAACGTGTAGAAGTGCAGCGCCGGCGCGCCGCCATCCACCAGCCGGCGGCACAGCTGGGCGACCACCTCCGCGCCGAACTCACGGACGCTGGTGGAATCGTCGCCATAGGACTGCATGCGTTGGGCGATCCAGCGCGGGATCTCGGCGCCGCACATGTCCGAAAACCGCCGGATCTGGCTGAAGTTCGAGATCGGCATGATCCCCGGCACGACCGGGATTTCGACACCGGCCGCGCGGATGTCGTCGACAAAGCGGAAGTACGCATCGGCGTTGTAGAAGTACTGGGTGATCGCCCCGTTGGCGCCCGCGCGCACCTTGCGGACGAAGTGCTCCAGGTCGGCACGCGAGTCGCGCGCCTGCGGGTGCATCTCGGGGTAGGCGGCCACTTCGATGTGGAAGTGGTCACCGGTTTCGGCGCGGATGAACTCGACCAGCTCGCTCGCGTAGCGCAGGTCGCCCGGGCTGACCATGCCCGACGGCAGGTCGCCCCGCAGCGTCACCAGGCGCTTGGCGCCGAGCGCGCGGTAGAGCTTCAGCAGGCCGCGGATCTCCTCCTTCGAGCCGCCCATGCACGTGATGTGTGGCGCCGCGTCGTAGCCGTGCTGGCCACGCAGGCGCTGGATCGACTCGGGCGTGTGGCTGAGGGTGGAGCCGCCGGCGCCGAAGGTCACGCTGACGTAGTCGGGCGCGTGGTCGCGCAGCCGCGCCGCGGTGCGGTCCAGCTGCGAACGCTGCTCCTCGGTCTTGGGCGGATAGAACTCGAAGCTGATGGGGACCATGGGCGGGCGCCGACGATTGGATCGGCGCAATATATCGCTTCATCGGGATGAATGGAAATGGGTCGGCGACCACATGACTGGCGCAAACAAAAACGGGCGCCGAAGCGCCCGTTTCCATGGATCCCTGTTCCGCCGACTCAGTAGCGGTAGTGGTCCGGCTTGTACGGCCCCTCGACCGCGACGCCGAGGTACTTCGCCTGCTCGTCGGTCAGCGTGGTGAGCTTCACGCCGATCTTCTCCAGGTGCAGGCGCGCAACTTCCTCGTCGAGCCGCTTCGGCAGCAGGTACACCTGCTTGCCGTAGCTCTCCTTGTTGGCCCACAGGTCGATCTGGGCGAGCGTCTGGTTGGCGAACGAGTTCGACATCACGAAGCTGGGATGGCCGGTCGCGCAACCCAGGTTGACCAGTCGGCCTTCGGCGAGCAGGAAGATCGAGTTGCCATTGGCGAAGGTGAACTTGTCGACCTGCGGCTTGATGTTGGTCCGGGCCACGTCCTTCAGGGCGTACAGCGCATCGACCTGGATCTCGTTGTCGAAGTGGCCGATGTTGCAGACGATGGCCTGGTCCTTCATCGCCTGCATGTGCTGCACGGTGATGATGTCCTTGTTGCCGGTGGTGGTGACATAGATGTCGCCGCGGCCCAGGGTGCTTTCGATGGTGTTGACCTCGAAGCCTTCCATCGCCGCCTGCAGCGCGCAGATCGGGTCGATCTCGGTGACCACTACGCGCGCGCCGTAGGCACGCATCGACGCCGCGCAGCCCTTGCCGACGTCGCCGTAGCCGCACACCACCACGACCTTGCCGGCGAGCATCACATCCATCGCACGCTTGAGGCCGTCGGCCAGCGACTCGCGGCAGCCGTACAGGTTGTCGAACTTGGACTTGGTGACCGAGTCGTTGACGTTGATCGCCGGGATCAGCAGCTTGCCCTGCTCGGCGAGCTGGTACAGGCGGTGGACGCCGGTGGTGGTCTCCTCGGAGACACCCTTCCAGTCACGCACGACGGTGGTCCAGAAACCGCGGCGCTCGGCGTGCACGCGCTTGAGCAGGTTCTTGATGACCTGCTCCTCGTGGCTGCCCGAGGCGCTGTTGACCCAGGACTCGTCGCCCTGTTCGAGCTCATAGCCCTTGTGGATCAACAGGGTCACGTCGCCACCGTCGTCGACCACCAGCTGCGGTCCGAGGTAGCCGCCGTTGCCATCGGGGAAGCTCAGCGCCTCCAAGGTGCAGTCCCAGTACTCCTCCAGCGTCTCGCCCTTCCAGGCGAACACCGGGGTGCCGGTGGCGGCGATGGCCGCGGCGGCGTGGTCCTGGGTCGAGAAGATATTGCACGATGCCCAGCGCACGTCGCCGCCGATGTCCTTGAGCGTCTCGATCAGGACCGCGGTCTGGATGGTCATGTGCAGCGAGCCGGTCACGCGCACGCCCTTGAGCGGGGCCTCGGACGCGTACTTGCGGCGGATCGACATCAGGCCAGGCATCTCGTGCTCGGCGATGTCGATTTCCTTGCGGCCGTAGTCGGCCAGCGAGATGTCGGCGATCTTGTAGTCGCCATCCATCGAAAAGGTCTTGGTTACAGCGTTCATGGATGAAGCTCCGGTCATGGCCCCGGTCCGTTGCGGTGGGGCGGTTGAAAGCAACCGGGCGCCGTTCTGGGTGGACCCCGCCGAGCCTGGCCGCGCTCTTCAGCGTCGCGGTCGCAGCGCCCCTCGGCGGGACAGGGCTGGGATTCTATCGCGGCCCTCCCCGGACGAGGAGGGCCGCGTGGCGCCTTACTTCAGCTTGGCGGCCTTGCGCAGCTCTTCGGCGCGGTCGGTCCTCTCCCACGAGAATGCGGTCGCGTTGTGGGTGACGCCGGCCGAGTCGGTGTAGCTCAGTTCCTTCGGCTTGCGGCCGAAGTGGCCGTACGCGGCGGTCGACTGGTACACCGGATGCACCAGGTCGAGCATCTTGATGATGCCGTACGGGCGCAGGTCGAAGTGCTTGCGGATCAGCTTCTCGATCTGCTCGTCGGGGATGCGACCGGTGCCGAACGTGGTGACGGAGATCGAGGTCGGCTCGGCGACGCCGATGGCGTAGCTGACCTGCACTTCGCAACGGTCGGCCAGGCCGGCGGCAACCACGTTCTTGGCGACGTAGCGCGCGGCGTAGGCGGCCGAACGGTCAACCTTGGACGGATCCTTGCCGGAGAACGCACCACCGCCGTGGCGGGCCCAGCCACCGTAGGTGTCGACGATGATCTTGCGGCCGGTCAGGCCGCAGTCGCCGACCGGGCCGCCGATCTCGAACTTGCCGGTCGGGTTGATGTGGAACTTGGTGCCCTTGTGCAGCCACTTGGCCGGCAGCACGGGCTTGAGGATCTCCTCGCGCACCGCCTCGATCAGGTCCTTCTGCTTGATGCCCGGGGCGTGCTGGGTCGACAGCACCACCGCGTCGATGGCGGTTGCCTTGCCACCCTCGTAGCGCAGAGTCACCTGGCTCTTGGCGTCCGGGCGCAGCCACGGCAGCGGCGAGTTGCGCTTCTTGCGGATCCTGGCCTGCTGCTCGACCAGCCGGTGCGACAGGTGGATCGCGGCCGGCATGTAGCTTTCGGTCTCGTTGGTGGCGTAGCCGAACATCAGGCCCTGGTCGCCAGCGCCCATCTCCTCGGGCTTGCGGCGGTCCACGCCCTGCGCGATGTGCGGGCTCTGCTTGCCGATGAGGTTGAGCACGCCGCAGGTCGCGCCGTCGAAGCCGACGTCGCTGGAGTCGTAGCCGATGTCGAGGATCACCTTGCGCGTCAGCGCCTCCAGGTCGATCCAGGCGCTGGTGGTGATCTCGCCGGCGACGATCGCCACGCCGGTCTTGACCATGGTCTCGCAGGCTACGCGGGCGCGCTTGTCCTGGGTCAGGATCGCGTCGAGCACGGCATCGGAGATCTGGTCGGCGATCTTGTCCGGGTGCCCTTCGGACACGGACTCGGAGGTGAAGAGGTAGCTCGACATCGGCGCTATATCCTTGCATTCGGATAAAAGGATGGGCGCGAATCATACAGAGTCCGCCCGCACCGCGCATTGTGCCCGCTCGGGGGTATGCCTGCGGTTAAGGTGCCGCGGCTGTCCAGGCGACGTAGCATTCGCCGATGGACTCCATCACCCAGATCCTGCTCGGTGGCGCGGTCGCCGCCGCCATCGCGCCGGCCGGGCACCGCCGCGCAGCGCTGCTGGCGGGCGCGGCGCTGGGCACGCTGCCCGACCTCGACGTGCTGCCGATCAGCCTGCTGACCGACAACCCGGTCGAGCGCATGACCTGGCACCGCGGCGTCAGCCACTCGCTGTTGGTGCTGCCGTTCGTCGCGTGGGCGATATGGACCTGGTGCCGGAGCCGTGGCGGGCGGGTGGCGCAGGCGCCGCGCCGGTGGTTCTGGGCGATCCAGCTGGCGCTGCTGACCCACCCGCTGCTGGATGCCTTCACTGTCTACGGCACGCAACTGCTGTGGCCGTTCGCGGCACGGCCGGCGATGTGGTCCAGCGTGTTCATCATCGACCCGCTGTACACGGTGTGGCTGCTGGTAGGCGTTGGGGTGGCGGCGATCGCCGGCGAGCGGCGGATCAGCCAGCAGGTGCTGGTCGGCGGGCTCGTGCTCAGCACGATGTACCTGGGCGCCTCGCAGGTGGCCAAGTGGCAAGTCGAGCGGGTGGCGGCGGATTCGCTGGCGGCGATGAACCTGGCGGACGCGCCGCGCTTCTCGGTGCCGACCCCGTTCAACATCCTGCTCTGGCGGGTCGTGGCGATGACGCCGGAGGGCTTCGTCGAGGGCGAGCGCTCACTGGTCGCCGACCGGGGGGCGATGCACTTCCGCGAGTACAGGACCGACGTGAAGGCGCTCGCGGCCGTGTACGAGTATCCGGCGGTGCAGCGGCTGACCTGGTTCAACCGCGGCTTCATGAAGGCCGAGCGGCGCGATGGCGAGCTGGTGCTGAGCGACCTGCGGATGGGGTCGGAACCGGACTATTCGTTCCGCTTCGTGGTCGCCCGCGATGACGGCGCGGGCTGGCGCGAGGTGCCGCCGCGCCAGTTGCAGTGGCCGTGGCAGGCGAGCCGGCGGCTGTCGGCGATGTGGCAGCGCATCTGGACCCCGAACGGGATGCTCGAACCGGCCAGGCCGGCCGGCGACACCGAGCCGCAGTCCACCGTCCGGGCCGATCAGTAGACGACGGCGCGTGCCTGCACGAACGAGAAGAAGAACACCGCGTTCGGGTCGTTCTGCACCTGGCGCATCTCCGCGCGCACGCCCTCGACCACTTCGGGGGTGACCTTGCCAGCCGCGACCAGCTGGTCGGCCGCCGAGAGCAACAGCTCCTCCCAGAAGGCGATCATGGTCTTGCGGCGCGCCGGCTCGCGGTTGTCGAAGTGGAAGGTCTTCACCTCGGTGGTGACGTCGTGGAAGCCACCGGCCAGCAGCAGGTTGCCGAGCTTGGCGCCGACGAACGGGTCGCCGCCACTGTCGATCTGGAAGTCGTTGAACGCCATCCAGTAGCGCCAGGTGTTGGGCGAGTACGGGTCGAGCAGGAACGAGGCATTCATGACCTCGGTGACGTACACGACCGAACCGGGCTGCAGCACCCGGCGGACTTCGCTGAGCGCACGCGCCGGCGCCGGCACATGCTCGAGTACCCAGCACAGGAAGGCGGCGTCGAAGCTGCGTGGCTCGAACGGCAGGTCGGTCGCATCGGCCTCGTGCAGGGCGTAGCGGCCGTCCAGCCACGGCCGGCTGCCGAGGTTCTGGCGGGCGGCGGCGACCTGCGCGGTGTTGAGATCGACGCAGGTCACGTGCAGGTCGGGGAAGCGGCGCAGCAGGATCTCGGTCTGGGCACCCACGCCGCTGCCGACCTCGAGCAGGCGGGTCGCGCCGGCGTAGTCGATGTTGCGGAAGATCGTGGATTCGGCGAGCCGCGCCTGCTTCATCAGGCGCGCCTGCTCGGTCGGCGAGAAGCCGTGCAGGTAGGGGAAGTCGGTAGCGGTGCAGGAGTCGGTCATGTCGGTTCCACGGCTCCGCTCAGGCGGCAACGGGCAGGTCGGGGGCGACGCCCGCGACGAGGGCATCGAAGTAGTCGGCGGTCAGGCGCAATTGTGCGTCGGCGGTCTCGGCGCGGTTGACCACCGCGCGGAACGCGGCGTTCTCGGGGCGATCCCTGGCGTACCAGCCCAGATGCTTGCGGGCGATGCGCACACCGGACGGTTCGCCGTAGAAATCGTGCAGGTGGCGCAGGTGGCCGAGCAGGATGTCGCGGACCTCGGCCAGCGACGGCTCCGGTAGTCCGGTGCCGGTGTCGAGGTAATGGCCGATCTCCCGGAAGATCCACGGCCGTCCCTGCGCGGCGCGGCCGACCAGCACCGCGTCGCAGCCGGTGTAATCCAGCACCTCGCGGGCCTTGCGCGGGGAGTCGACATCGCCGTTGGCCATCACCGGGATCGACAGTGCCGCCTTGACCTCGGCGATCGTGTCGTACTCGGCCAGGCCCTTGTACTGCTGGTCGCGTGTGCGGCCATGCACCGCGAGCGCGGCGATGCCGGCCGCCTCGGCGATCCGGGCGATCTCCAGCGCGTTGCGGTGGCCGGCCGCCCAGCCGGTGCGGATCTTCAGCGTCACCGGCACGTCGACCGCGTTGACCACGGCATCGAGGATGTCGGCGACCAGCGCCGGTTCGCGCATCAGCGCCGAGCCTGCCCAGGCGTTGCAGACCTTCTTCGCCGGGCAGCCCATGTTGATGTCGATGATCTGCGCGCCGTTGTCGACGTTGTGGCGGGCGGCGTCGGCCATCACTTGGGGGACGGTGCCGGCGATCTGCACGCTGACCGGCGCCGGCTCGCCGGCGTGGTCCATCCGGTGGCGCGACTTGGCGGTGCCCCAGAAGCGCGGGTCGGACGTGGTCATCTCCGACACGCACAGACCGGCGCCCAGGCGCTTGCACAGCACCCGGAAGGGCTTGTCGGTGACGCCCGCCATCGGCGCGAGGACCAACTTGGGTTCAATGATGTGGGGACCGATCCGCATCCGCGCAGTTTACCGGCCCGGGATGTATCAGCGCTTGCCCCGGCGCCGGCGCCAGAACAGGAAACCGGTCACCAGCAGGAAGGCCGGCAACAGGCCGGCGGCTACGGTCGCCCATCGGTAGGCGGGCCCGCCGACGGAACCGATGTGCAGCGGGTAGATCGCCTCGGTCATGCGGGCACCTGGGCGCTGGCCGGTGGCGTCGTGTACCGCCAGCACGCGCGTGCCGGCGCGGTTCACATGGACCAGGCTTCGGCCGTTAGGATGCCATTCGCCGGCGTTGCGCGCACGGAACGACACCACGTCGGATCCGGGCTCGGGGGCGCCGGTGCGGGTCAGGCGCGCATCGGGCAGGGCGGTTCCCGCCAGCGCGAGCACGCGCGACCAGTCGATCGGGCGGTCGGCGTCCAGCGCGAGTTCGGGCGGCGTGGGCATGGCATCACCACCGAACGCGCCGGTCAGCACCGCGCGGAACCCGGCGTGGTAGATCATGCCGACGCCGGTCAGCGTGGCCAGCAACAGTAGCGGCAACAACAGCACCCCGCTGCTGCGGTGCCAGGTCAGCCAGCGGCGCACCGGCGGGCCGCGGTGCATCCTGAGTTGCGCGAGCAGCCGCCCGGCCTTGGGCCACCACAGGTACAGCCCGGTCAGCAGCAGCCCGACCGCGATCCAGCCGACGATGCCGAGCACCTCCTTGCCCAGCGCGCCGCCTAGCAGTTCGATATGGAAGTCGTGCAGCCACAAGAGCCAGTCGTCGTCGGTGCTGCGCATCAACAGCAGGTCGCCGGTGGCCGGATCGAAGTAGCCGCGCCGGCCGTCGCCGAAGTAGCCCTGCCACGTCGGCACGCCGTCGGGTTCGGGCAGGTGGACGCTGCCGAGGCCTTCGGGCGACCACTGATCGAAGATGCGCGCCAACACGGCGCCGTCGGCCCGCGGTTCGTGCCCGGCAAGCTGCGGGTGCTGCCATTGCAGCATGTCGTCATGGAAGACCAGCACGCTGCCCGACAGCCCCACCAGCGCGAACACGGTGCCCGCCAGCAGGCCGACCCACAGATGCAGCCACGAGAGCATCGCGCGCAGCCTGTGCCGCACCGCGACCGCCTTCGCCGCAGGGGCGGGGGCGGGGCTGGCGGGGGTCACCGGAAGGCTGGCGCGGGTCTGCATCGGACGCTCAGAAGCGGTGCGACCAGCTCGCGCTGAACACCCGGCCGCGGCCGGCGAAGTAGTCCTCGTCGCTTGGGCGGATCTGCGAGCTGTAGTGGATGTACTGGCGGTCGAACACGTTCTCGATGCCCACTGCCAGCGTGCCCACCGGAAGGCCGACGTTGGCCTGCAGGTCGAAGGTGGTGTAGCCCTCGAACCGGCTGTCGACGACGCCGCGGGTCTCGAACGCGCGGTCCTCCGAATGGCTGGCCTGCACACGAGTGGACAGGCCCGGCAACCACTGGTGCTGCCAGTAGGCGGTCATCCGGTCCGGCGAGATGTTGGCGCCGGGCAGGTCGCTGTCGAGGACGCCGTCGGCGTTGCTGTCGTAGCGGCCGTCGGCCTGCGCGTAGGCCAGGCCGACGCGCGCGGCATCGTTGACCCGGAAGCCGACGCTGCCCTCGAAGCCCTCGATCTCCGTCGCCTCGCGCTTGACCTCGTAACTGCCGGTGGCGGTGTTGAATGCAAGCCGCGACCCGAAGTCGGAATCCGAACGATACGCCGCCAGGTGGACCAGCCAGCGGCCATCGTCGTAGTCGAGGCCAACCTCGCGGTTGTCGGCGATCACAGGCGTCAGCGACACCAGGGTGTCGACGCTCTGGCCGGGTTCGTCGACCGCGCGCAGCACCCGGCCGATGTCGGCGACGCTGTAGCCCTCCGCATACGAGGCGTAGAAGCTCAGCGCGGCGGTGGCTTCCCAGACCACGCCGAAGTTGGGCAGGGTTTCGCTGAAGTCGGGGCTGCCGCCCTGCACCGACTGCGCGCCGTACTGCGGCAGGGTCACGAAGTCGTCGACCTCGAGTTTGGCCCGCTCGTGGCGGACGCCACCGGTGAACAGCAGCGGGCCGAGGCGGTACTCGGCCTGCAGCAGCGGCGAGAGGCTCTGGTACGTGGTCGGCGGCACCCAGCCCAGGTCGCTGGCCAGCTGGCGTTGTTCGGTGGTGTCGCGGATGAGGTCCAGCCCCAGCGTCAGCCGGAGCGGCAGGTCGGCGATGTATCCGCGCGACCAGGTGAACTTGCCACCGAGCTTCTCGGCATTGATCTGCGACTGGTCGTACCAGACCTCGTCGCTCCCGGTGTTGAAGAAGTCGACATAGGCGTTACTGCCGTAACGGCCTTCGAAACGGGTCCAGAACAGCTGGCCCTGGAACTGGCCGCCCGCGAGGTCGTGGTCGCGGAAGTCCAGGCTGGCCGAGCGGGAGTCGTTACGCGGAGGCTCCAAGGGCTGGTCACCGCGCGTGGCGGTGGCCGGAACGCCGAGCCGGTAGTCGCCGTCGACCACGGCGTAGTGGCCTTCGCCTTCCAGCCGGTAATGGCTGGCGGTCAGCTGGAGCCGCCGCTGGTCGTCGATCGCCCAGCCCGCCTTCGCGAACAGATTGCGGCTATTGGCGTCCATCAGGTCGCCCTGCACCGGCTCGGGCGCGATCGGATTGCCGTCGGCATCGTAGTACAGGCCTTCCTGCGCGTAGGAGAGGCCACCCACGAAGTCGAGCGCACCCTGCGCGGTGCCGAAGAGGTACGAAGCGCGATAGCCGGCGCCGTCGTCCTCGCGGGGCATCGCGGTGCTCGCGCCGATGGCGACCTCATGGAAGCGCGCGCCATCCTCGCGGGGCGCCCGCTTGGTGATGATGTTGATGATGCCGCCCGATGCGCCGATGCCTTGCAGGGCGTTGGCCCCGTGGATCACCTCGATGCGCTCGATCATCGCCGGGTCGATGGTGTGCGCGTCGCGCGAGCCGTCGCGCAGCGGGGTCGACTGCGGCACGCCGTCCACCATGTACAGCGGCTGGCGCCCGCGCACCGACTCGCCGGCACTCGTCATCTTCTGTCGCGAGGGCGCGAATGCCGGGATGAGGTTCGCGAGCACCTGCGACAGGTCCTGGGTTACGGCCAACTGCTGCTGCAACTCCGCCTCGTCGATCACCGTGATGGTGTTGGGCAGCGCCGCCTCGGAGTTGGGGATTCGGCTGGTGCTGGCCGAGACGACCACGCGATCGAGGTCGGTTGCGTCCTGGGCGAGGACGGCCGGGCTGGCCGCGAGCAGGAGGGCCGAGACGAGGAGGGTGCGGGACATAAGGGATCCGGGGAAGCGCGAGCGGGGCATGGTAATGGGAATCAGTCCCATTTACGAACCCGAGCTCACAGTCCGACGCCGCGAGATAGTTACAGATCGGCGAGGTGCGGCATGGCCGTCGCCGCGCCGGCGCTTTCGCAGGCCCGCGCGGCATAGAGGCTGGCAAAGCCGACGTGGACGTGGAATGGCGCCGCCGGGTGTGTCGCCCATGCAGCCGCCAGCGCCCCGTTGAAGGCATCGCCGGCGCCGGTGGTATCGATGGCGTCGGCTGGCACCGCGGGCACGCGATAGAACGCCGCGTCGTCGCCGCGAAGCACCCCGTCGGCATGCGACACCAGGCAACCACGCGCGCCGAGGGTCACCACCACTGTGCCGTGCGGCAGCAGCCGGCGGCACAGCCGATGCAGTTCGGCGTCGGCCATTCCCGCCACCGCCCCGGGTTCTACCGGCTCGCCGCAGTGGCGGGCGAGCTGGGCGGAGAATTCGGATTCGTTGGGCGTCAGGACATCGCACTGGGCCAGGAGGCCGGCCGGCAGATCGGCATCGGCCGGTGCGGGGTTGAGCAACGTCGGGACGCCTTCGTCGCGGGCCAGGTCGAAACCGGCAAGCACGGCGTCGACCGGCGATTCCAGCTGCGCCAACACCACCCGCGCATCGGCGAACACGTCACCCTGCGCCCGAACGTGGGCGGGTGTCATGGCCGCGTTGGCGCCGGCACCGATGACGATGCTGTTGCGTCCTTCCCGGTCGACATAGATGCCGGCGGTGCCGGTGGGATGCGTGCTGGCGGCGTCGCGCAGGACGATGCCGTCGACGCTCGCCAGTGCGCGGGCCAGTTGTCCGCCGGCATCGGCGCCGAGCGCGCAGACGAAGGCGGTCACGGCGCCCGCGCGTGCGGCGGCGGTGGCCTGGTTGAAGCCCTTGCCGCCGGGGCCGGTGCGGTATTCGCCCTGGAGCGTCTCGCCGGCGCGTGGCAACACCGGCAACGACCACACGTGGTCGACGTTGAACGAGCCGATCACAACCACCGCGCTCATCGGCGTGTTCCGGTCAGCCGCCGAGGCCGGTCAGCACGCCGGCGATCGTCGCGGTCATCAGGGTCGCGATGGTGCCGCCCAGCACGGCCCGCAGGCCGAAGCGGGCGAGGTCCTGGCGGCGGTCGGGCGCGAGCCCGCCGATGCCGCCGATCTGGATCGCGATCGAACTGAAGTTGGCGAAGCCGCACAGCGCGTAGGTGGCGATCAGGCGGCCCTGGTCGGTCAACACCACGCCGGGGTTCTGCCCGTTCACGATCTCGGCCAGGTGCAGGTAGGCCACGAATTCGTTGAGCACGATCTTCTCGCCGATCAGGCCACCGACGACATTGGCGTCCTGCCACGGTACGCCGATCAGCCAGGCGACCGGCGACAGCACGTAACCCAGCAGGGTGGCCATGTCGGTCGGCTTGCCGAGCGCGGCCGACAAGCCGGTCACCTCGCCGATCCAGGTCAGCGGCCAGTTGATCAGGGCGATCAGGGCGATGAACGCCAGCAGCATCGCGCCGATGTTCAGGGCGAGCCGCAGGCCGTCACCCGCGCCGGCCGCGGCCGCGTCGATGACGTTGCTGGTGGTCTTCTCGACCTCCATCTTGACCGTGCCGCGCGTCAGCGGCGTGCCGGTTTCGGGGATCAGCAGCTTGGCGACGACCATCGTCGCCGGCGCCGCCATGATCGACGCCGCCAGCAGGTGCTTGGCGTAGAACGCCTGCGCCACCGGGTCGCCGCCGCCGAGCATGCCGACGTAGGCCGCAAGCACGCCGCCGGCGATGTGCGCCATGCCGCCGATCATCATCGTGATCAGCTCGGACTCGGTCATCTTCGAGATGTACGGCCGCACCGTCAGCGGGGCTTCGGTCTGGCCGATGAAGACGCTGGCGCAGACGCTGGTGGTCTCTGCACCGGACACCCGCATGACCTTGGTGATCGCCCACGCCATCGCGCGCACCACCGCCTGCATCACCCCCAGGTGGTACAGCACGCTCATCAGCGAGGCGAAGAAGATGATGGTCGGCAACACCTGGAAGGCGAAGATGAAGCCATAGGTCTCGACGTTCATCAGGCTGCCGAAGATGAACTCCGAACCGGCATTGACGAACCCGAGCAGCTTCACGAAGCCGTTGCCGAGCGCGTCGAACACGTCCCGGCCGCCCGGTACCAGCAGCACCAGCGCGGCGAAGCCGATCTGCAAGACGATGCCGGTCAGCACCAGCCGCCAGTCGACCGCCTTCTTGTGGTTGGAGAACAACCAGGCGATGCCGACCAGCACCGCGAGACCAAACAGGCCGAAGGCGACCCGTGACAGACCTTCCATCCACTTCCCCTGCGGCCATTGCCGTGCTCGACCGCGCAGCGTAGGGCAGGCGGGCAGGGGCGGGCAACAATCCGCCGGTTCAGGTACCTCGCTGTGGCGCTCAGCCGTCGCGTGCGATCACCCGGTTGCGCCCCTCGCGCTTGGCCATCTTCAGGCGGCGGTCGGCGCGGCGCAGCAGGGTCGACAGGTCGTGGCCGTCGTGCGGGCTCGCGGCAACGCCGGCACTGAAGGTCAACCGCAGGGGCTCGAGGTTGCCGCGCTCGGGATCGAACGGGCGCTGGCCCAGCACGCGCCGGATCGCATCGACGCGCTCCCAGGCGGTGCCCAGCGGCTGCGGCATCACCAGTACGAATTCCTCGCCCCCCAGGCGCACCAATCGCTCGTTGCGCTCGGTCATGCCCTTGAGGACTTCGACCACATGGCGGATCGCCCGGTCGCCGGCATGGTGGCCGGCCTCGTCATTGATACGGCTGAAGTGGTCCAGGTCGATCAGCGCCAGGCTGAGGCTGCCGTCCTCCTCGCTGGCTACCTCCAACAGCCGCGGCATGCGATGCAGCAGCCAGGTCCGGTTCGGCAGGCGCGTCAGGCCATCCGTGCCGGACATCTCGACCAACCGCTGCATCCGGTAGACCACGGTTGCCGTGATCATCGTCGCGATCACCAGCAGCATCACCCGCTGTACCTGCGCGCCCGGGGTCACCGCCCCGTAGTCGCTGGACAGCAAGTGCTCGGGCGAGTCGGCGAAGGCGAACACAGCGGCGATGATCGCGCCGTACTGGAGTACGGCCAGCGCACCGGCGAACAAGGTCGTGCGACCGTCGCCGCGCAGGGCGGTCAGGACGATCGCCAGGAGGTAGCACCCCCACACCACCATGCTGTTGAGCGCGGCCGGCAGGTGGGCAAACGCCAGCACGATGAGCACGGCGGTGGTCGCGGTGACATCGAACGCGACCGTAGCAAACGACAGCCAGCGATAGCGACGCCGGCGCCGGGCCAGCTGCAGCCAGACCTGTGCGAAGACATTGACGAACACCGCGCCGCCCAGCCCGATCAGGGTCTCGCGAACCGTGCCGCCGCTGACCGCGTTGGCAAGCGGCAGCACCAGCAACAGCGCGGCGATGACCACGCGCAGGCGTGCAACCAGCAGCTCGCCGCCCGCACCGACCTCGAGCATGACCTCGTCGGGTCGAGCCAGCACGGCGGCCAGGATCTCCCTTGCGCTTCGGCTTTCCATGACCTCCCCTGCGTCCGGCCGCAGCATAGCGTGGCCCCGCGACGGGCGTCAGGCCCAAGGCCCTCAGCCGAATCCGCGCAGGGCCACCCAGCCGGCCAGCACGGCGAACACCGTCGCCGCGACATAGCGGGCGGCCTTCAGCGGCAGCCGGTCGGCGAAACGGCTGCCGAGAAGCACCACCGGCACGTTGGCCAACAGCATCCCCACGGTGGTACCGGCAATGACCTCCCACAACGGCTCGTACCGCGCCGCGAGCAGGACGGTGGCGACCTGGGTCTTGTCGCCGATCTCGGCGACGAAGAACGCGATGGTGGTGGCAATGAAGGCGCCCCGCCCGGGCAGCCCGGGTTCATCGTCGAGCGAATCGGGCTTCAGCGTCCACGCCGCCACCGCCAGGAAGCTCGCGGCCACGACCCAGCGCAGGACTTCCGGACGCAGCCAGTCGGCGGCCAGCGCCCCCACCCAGGCCGCCAATGCATGGTTGAGGAGGGTGGCGACGAGGATGCCGGCGATGATCGGCCATGGCCGGCGGAACCGCGCGGCCAGCAGCAGGGCGAGCAACTGGGTCTTGTCGCCGATCTCGGCCAACGCGACCGTGCCGGTGGACACGAGTGCGGCGGCAAGGGGAAGGGTGTCGGGCAGCAGTGACTGCAACTGGGGCATTGGACGATCGGGGAGCCGGGCGGGCAGTCGGAAAGCGACCGCCGCGCGGCCCGGCCCCGGTGCCTGGGCACCCTGGGTCATTCGCACGATGGTCGCCTTCGGTCTTGCCCCGGATCGACTGGCGATCCCCCATGCACCACGGCCTGCCGGCCAAGCGTGTTGATGCATGTCCCCGCGCGTTGCGCGGGTGGGCTACTCCCCGGAGGAAACAGCCCGCCCATTGTACGGGCAGCCGGACGCTGGAGCGAGCCGCCTGCGGCAATCGGGCTCGACCCCGGGCTTACACTGCGATCGTTCCCACCTGGAGTCCGACCATGCAGTACCGCCGCCTCGGCTCGTCCGGCCTGCAACTGTCCGCATTGTCGTTCGGCGCGTGGCTCACGTTCGGTGCCCAGGTCGGCCGCGGCACGGCACGCGAACTCGTCGCGGCCGCGTGGGACCACGGCATCAACTTCTTCGACAACGCCGAGAGCTACGCCAACGGCGAGGCCGAACGGGTCATGGGCGACGTCATCGCCGACCTGCGCCTGCCGCGCGACGGCTTCTGCGTGTCCAGCAAGGTGTTCTTCGGTTCGGTGGAGGCACCGCGGCCGACCCAGCGCGGGCTGTCGCGCAAGCACGTGACCGACGCCTGCCACGGCGCGCTGAAACGGCTGCGGGTGGACTACCTGGACCTGTTCTATTGCCATCGTCCCGATCCGGACACGCCGGTCGAGGAAACCGTGCGGACCATGGATGGCCTGGTCCGCCAGGGCAAGGTGATGTACTGGGGCACGTCCGAATGGTCGGCCGCGCAGATCCGCGAGGCGCACAAGGTCGCCCGCGCGCACCACCTCCACGCGCCGACGATGGAACAGCCGCAGTACAACCTGCTGCACCGCGAACGGGTGGAGTTGGAGTACGCGCCCCTGTATGCCGAATACGGCATGGGCACGACGACGTGGTCGCCACTGGCCTCGGGCCTGTTGACCGGCCGTTACAACGACGGCGTGTCGGAGGACGGGCGATTCGGCGCACTCGGGCCGCACCTGCGCAAGACCATCGTCGGCGGGGAAAGCGAGCGCCGGCTGGAACGTGCGCGCCACTTCACCGCGCTGGCCAAGGAGCTGGACGTGCCACCCGCGCCGCTGGCGATAGCCTGGTGCCTGCGCAACCCGCACGTGTCCAGCGTCATCCTCGGCGCCAGCCGGGTCGAGCAACTGCTCGAGAACCTGCGTGCCATCGAGCTGGTGGAGACCATGGGCGACCCGGTGTGGGGGCGGGTGCGGGTCGCTGCAAACTGAATACGGTTGGCGGGTTGCGCGTCTAATGAGAATCATTATCATCGAGCGCTCCCGTCCTTGAGCACTGCGCCATGGCACTGCAAACCCTCAACCGGCCGCGTCTACTCCACCTGCCGATCCGGTCCGATGACCGGGCGCGTCCCGTCGCCCCAGTGCACCACGCCACGCACCCCCCGGTCGCCGACGCGCGTCCGCTCGACAGCGGTGCGTTGCTGCGCGGCACCCGCGAGGTGCTGATCCGCCACGGCGGCGAGACCTACCGGTTGCGGCATACCCGCAACGACAAGCTGATCCTGACCAAGTAGCCACCGGGCGCGCTGGCCACCCGTACCGGCCACCCGCGCCGGTGCGCGCGCCGTGCATATACTCACCTTACGGATAACTTTGGGGATGTGGCATGGGACTGGGGACGATGCTTGCGATCGTGCTGGTGTTCGCCGGCGTGGTGATGCTGTTCAAGGCGGTACGGATGGTGCCGCAGGGCTACGAATGGACGGTCGAGGCCTTCGGCAAGTACACCCACACGCTGTCGCCGGGTCTCCACTTCCTGATCCCGGTCTACCAGGGGATCGGCCGCAAGATCAACATGATGGAGCAGGTGCTGGAGGTCCCCAGCCAGGACGTGATCACCAAGGACAATGCGGTGGTCAAGGTCGACGGCGTCGTGTACTTCCAGGTACTCGACGCGGCCAAGGCGGCCTACGAGGTGGCACAGCTGGAGATCGCCACGCTCAACCTGGTGATGACCAACATCCGCACCTCGATCGGCTCGATGGACCTGGACGAGTCGCTGTCGCGCCGCGACGAGATCAACGCCAAGGTGCTTGCCGCGGTCGACCAGGCCACGCACCCGTGGGGACTGAAGGTCAACCGCATCGAGCTCAAGGACATCGCCCCGCCGCGTGACCTGGTCGAGGCGATGGCACGGCAGATGAAGGCCGAGCGCGAGAAGCGCGCCAACATCCTGGAGGCCGAGGGCTTCCGCCAGGCGGAAATCCTCAAGGCCGAGGGCGAGAAGCAGAGCACGATCCTCGAAGCCGAGGGCGAGCGTGAGGCCGCGTTCCGCGAGGCCGAGGCGCGCGAGCGACTGGCCGAGGCCGAAGCCCGCGCGACGCAGATGGTGTCGGACGCCATCTCCGCTGGCAACGTACAGGCGATCAACTACTTCGTCGCGCAGAAGTACATCGAGGCGTTCAAGGCACTGGCCGAGGCGCCGAACCAGAAGTTCGTCCTGATGCCGATGGAATCGGCCGGCGTCATCGGCTCGATCGCCGGCATCGCCGACTTGGCCAAGGAAGCGCTCGACCGGCCGGCCGGTCCGCATGCCGTGGTTCCGCCGCGGACGGGGCGCTGAGCGATGCGCTGGGACTGGCAAGCGGTGGCATGGGCGGCCATCGCGCTGCTGTTGTTCGCGGCCGAGACCCTTGCCCCGGGCGCCTTCATGTTGTGGCTCGGGTTCGCGGCAGCGGCGGTGTTCGTCCTGGTGTTGCTGTTCGACCTGCCCCTGCTCGCACAGGCGGTGGCTTTCGTCGTCCTCAGCTTCGCGTCGATCCAGATCTACCGCACCCGCTTCCGTGGTCGCGAGCGGGTGAGTGACCGGCCGACACTCAATCGTCGCACCGACGCCCTGGTCGGACGCGTCGTGCCGCTCGAGCAGGCGATCGTCTCCGGCCGCGGGCGCGTGCAGATCGCTGACGCCTACTGGGACGTCACCGGTCCCGAGCTGCCGGTGGGCACCGCCGTGCGCGTGGTCGGCAGCGACGGCATGACGTTGAAGGTCGAGCCCGCGACCTGACACCGGACGCTTCCGTACGCCGGCGCCGCCACCGCGGCGCCGGTCTGGGATAATGCCCGCCCCACAACAGGCGCCGGACCATGACCCAGAAGACCATCCTCAACGACAGCCACCGCGCCCTCGGCGCCAAGATGGTCGACTTCGGTGGCTGGGACATGCCGATCCACTACGGCTCCCAGATCGACGAACACCACGCGGTCCGCCAGGACGCGGGCATGTTCGACGTCTCCCACATGACCGTCGTCGACCTGAAGGGCGAGCGCGTGCGCGAGTTCCTGCGCAGGCTGGTGGCCAACTCGGTCGACAAGCTCACCAAGCCCGGCAAGGCGCTGTACACCTGCATGCTCGACGAGCAGGGCGGGGTGATCGACGATCTCATCATCTATTTCCTCGGCGAGGAGTTCTTCCGGCTGGTCGTCAATGCCGGCACCCGCGACAAGGACCTCGCGTGGATCGCCCGGCAGGCGGCGCCGTTCGGCGTCGAGGTGGTCGAGCGTGACGACCTCGGACTGGTGGCAGTCCAGGGCCCCAACGCACGCGACAAAGTGATCGGACTGTTGCGAGAGGAGGA
Organism: Lysobacter zhanggongensis; assembly: GCF_046638635.1. Lineage (NCBI taxonomy): Bacteria > Pseudomonadati > Pseudomonadota > Gammaproteobacteria > Lysobacterales > Lysobacteraceae > Lysobacter > Lysobacter zhanggongensis. The sequence continues at coordinate 80,799 of NZ_JBJXHK010000001.1, read as the reverse complement.
CCGCGCGTCGATCACCAAGCTTGGCCGCTTCGCCGCGCGCGACGCGCAGCTTGCCGACGGCACCGGCGTCTTCATCGCCCGCACCGGCTACACCGGTGAGGACGGGTTCGAGATCGTCGCGCCCGGTGACCGCACCGTCGCGCTGTGGGACGCGTTGCTGGCCGCCGGGGTGAAGCCGGCCGGCCTGGGCGCGCGTGACACCTTGCGGCTGGAAGCCGGGATGAACCTCTACGGCCAGGACATGGACGAGTCCGTGTCGCCGTACGAAGCCGCCCTCGGCTGGACCGTCTCCCTCGACGAGGGGCGCGGGTTCATCGGTCGCGAGGCGCTCGAGCGACAGAAGGCCGACGGCGCGCCGCGCCAGATGATCGCGCTGGTGATGGACGACAAGGGCGTGTTGCGCCATGGCCAGAAGGTGCTGACCCCGAACGGCGAAGGCGAGATCCTGTCGGGCACGTTCTCGCCGACGCTTGGCAAGGCGATCGCCTTCGCCCGTGTGCCGGCCGGTGACATCCCGCTGGGCGCCGCCGCCAATGTGCGGGTCGACATCCGTGGCCGCGAGGTGCCGGTGCGCGTGGTCAAGTTCCCGTTCGTCCGGGAAGGCCAGCCGCAGGACGGCGTGCTGGCCTGACACGTCCCACCCCGGCGCGGCGCAGTCCACGCGCCGCGGCGCCTTCGCTACACTGTCCGCCCCTTTCCCACACCCGCAGCATCGGAGCATCCCATGAGCGAGATCCCCGGCGACCTGAAGTTCCTGAAATCACACGAGTGGATCCGCGTCGAGGCCGACGGCAAGGCCACCATCGGTATCTCCGACCACGCGCAGGGCCTGCTGGGCGACCTCGTGTACGTCGAGCTCCCGGGCGTCGGTGACCGTGTCGAGGCCGGTACCGCGTGCGCGGTGGTGGAGTCGGTGAAGGCGGCGTCCGATGTCTACGCGCCGGTCAGCGGCACCGTGGTCGAAGTCAACGACGCACTCGGCGACAAGCCCGAGACCATCAACGAGGATGCGTTCGGCGAAGGCTGGCTCTTCACCCTGCAGATGGACGAGCCCGGACAGGTCAACGAGCTGCTCGACCCGGACGGCTATGCCGAGTTGCTCGAAGACGAAGACCACTGACGGGCGACCGTCATGCCCCGATCGGGGCAACGCGACACACATGGAAATCCGCGTCGGCAACGGCGCGGATTTTTCGTTGGCGGCGATCCGTGCCAGTGAGTCGGCATGAAAATTCCCGCGCACTTTCGCCTTGTGCAATGCGAAACGGCTCGCACGGCGGGCGTTCTCCCGATATCGCTGGCTGGTCAAAAATTAGCCAGTGCGGTTTCGCGACGATTACGACCGGCTGCGCTGCGTGCGCGCAAGACCGCACTGCATGGCATGGCTGCAGACCGCGCTGCGCTTGGCTATCAGCGGCGCGTGCAAATGCCCGGGCATCCTGTTGATCGCAACGCAACCGGTTCGCGACGAAGCCGCGTCGACCAATGCGCCGCTGCTGTCGGGAAAACGGCAGGGCGAAGCGCGCGGGGACTTGTTGACACTATGAAAAACCGTGATTAGGTTTCGCGAAACAGCGTTACCCACGGAAGCGAGTGAGCAAAGTCAACGCGACAACGCGGGCAACAACACGGAACTCCGCCTGGATGGTCAAAACGGTGGACGCGGTGCTTCTGTCCCCGGTGGGTTCCAAACATCCGCAATCGCGAAACCTTCCCTTGCATGCAGCCCGGTCGGCCTTCGGCGGATCGGGTTTTTCTTTGCGCGCGACACGCTTCGCCGGCGTGGCGGGCATGCAGGTGGAAGTGCGTGGATCCGCTCCGGCACCGGTGGTGTCGGCGGTTGGTCGCGGGGTCGCACCCCGCGACGTTTTGGTACTGGGCTGTACACCCCGATAGACCACTGACGAGGAGCCATCTCATGGCCACGAAGAAAGCTGCGAAGAAGAAGCCTGCCGCGAAGAAAGCGGCGAAGAAGACTGCGAAGCCGGCAGCCAAGAAGGCCGCCGCCAAGAAGACCGTGCGCAAGTCCGCGGCCAAGAAGGCGGTGAAGAAGCCGGCCGCCAAGAAGGCGACCGCGAAGAAGACCGCGAAGAAGGCAACCGCCAAGAAGACTGCAAAGAAGGCAACGGCCAAGAAGACCGCGAAGAAGGCAACCGCCAAGAAGACCGCCAAGAAGGCAACCGCTAAGAAGTCGGTGAAGAAGACGGCCAAGAAGGCCACGGCGAAGAAGACCGCGAAGAAGGCCGTGCGCAAGCCGGCGGCCAAGAAGACCGCGAAGAAGACCGCCAAGAAGGCAGCTACCAAGAAGACCGCTGCCAAGAAGACCGCCAAGAAGGCGGCGACCAAGCGTCCAGCCGCGAAGAAGACCGCCAAGAAGGCGGCGACCAAGCGCCCGGCCGCCAAGAAGGCCGCCAAGGCACCGGCAGCGAAGAAGGCCACGGCCAAGAAGCCGACCCGTCGCGCCACCAAGAAGCAGCAGGCTCCGACCGCGATGCCGGCAACCCCGGCACCGATGATCTAAGCCACCCGATACCGCAACACTGCAGTCAGCCCTTCCCCGCGGCCCAGGCGGGGGAGGGCTTTTTCATTGGGGCCCGGCGATTGCGATCTGGACTGGATCCGGGTTGCGGCGTCCGCGGATGGAACGCCGCCATGACTCAGCGCGGTGCGGCGGTCGCCTCGGCGGCGCTGCTGCCGGGGGCGTTGCGCCCGTTCTCGGCGTACCAGGCGTGCTGGTTGAAATCGATGTCCAGCCAGGCCGTGGCGCTCGACGGAATCCCGACCGCGCGGTCGATCATCGTCGGCAGCAGCCCCGTCGGCACCGAGCTCTCACCGTTCCACAGCACGGCGATGCCGAGATCCTGGTCGGGCAGCATCGCGATCATGCCGCGATAACCCTGCACGGCGCCGGCGTGGTAGACCAGCGGCCGGCCGGAATAGTTGTAGACCCGCCAGCCAAGCCCGTAGCCCGCGGAGTCGAGGCGGGCACGACGCCACGAGGAGCTGCGCGTCTGGTACGGGGTGTCGACCAGCGGCTTGTGCAGCGTGGCCAGCAGCGGCGCGGGAATGACGTCGGGGCGATGGCCGGTCTGGGCGATGAGCCACTGGGCCATGTCGCTGGCACTGGCATTGACGCCGGCGGCGGGTGCGACTTCGTAGTAGGTCGGCTTGGGCATGACCGAGACCCAGCCACCACGGCCGCGCACGTGCGGCTTGGCCCAGCGCGCGCTGGACTCGATGCCCTCGAGGCCAAGGCTGGCGTCGTTCATGCCCAGCGGCTTGAGCAGGCGGCTCTGCACTTCCTGGCTGTAGAAGTCGCCGGTGGTGGCAAACACGATGTCGCCGATCAGGCTGAAGGCGACGTTCTGGTAGGCGTAGCAGGTGCCGGGCTGGCACTTGAGCGGTGCGCTGGAGAGCCGGCGGGTCAGGGTCCGGTAGTCGACGTAACGCTCAAGGTCGCGATCGAAGGCGTTGTGCGACAGACCAACGCGGTGGCTCAGCAGGTCGGCCACGGTGATCTGGCTGGCGGCGCCGGGCTGGCTCAGCTCGAACTCGGGCATGTAGTCGGTGACCTTGCTGTCCCAGCGCAGGCGGCCGTCGGCCACCAGCAGGCCGGCCATGGTGCCGGCGAACCCCTTGGATAGCGATGCGAGCCGGAACACGGTGTGCGAGTCGACCGGCTCCGCGTCGCTGACGTCGGTGATGCCGTAGCCGCGCGCGCTGAGAACCTTGCCGTCGTGGACGATCGCCATCGCCAGGCCGGGCACGCGCTGGTTGGCGACGATCTGCTGGGCCATCGCCTCGAACATGGCGACGTCGAAGTCGGGTGGCAGCGGCGGGGCGGCCGGCTTGACGCGTGCCGGCACCGGCGGCGCCTGTTGCGGGGTGCTGGTCGCGACCTGCACCGGCTGTGTGGCCGGGTCACGCAAGGAGGCCTCGACCTCGGATGAATTGGCCTGTGCGGTGTCGCTCCACGGGAGCGTGGTCTGCGCCGCCGAACCCAGCGTCAGCGTCAGCAGGAACGCGAGCGCACCCAGACGCCCACCGATGCGAGGGAGCCGGTTCGCTTCGTCTTTCATAGGTCGTCGCGCCTGCGTATGCTCGGGGTCCCCGGATCATAGCGCCGGTTTTCAGGGTTACGCGAGCAAACATGTTCAGCTTCCTGATTTTGTTGGGTTTGTTTCTCCTGTTCATGTTCTGGGGCGTGGGCCTCTACAACGGTCTGGTGACCGCCCGGAACGCCTACAGGAACGCCTTTGCCCAGATCGACGTGCAGCTGCAGCGCCGTTTCGAACTGGTCCCGAACCTGGTCGAGACCGCCAAGGGTTACCTGACCCACGAGCGGGAAACCCTGGAAGCGGTGATGCAGGCGCGCGCGGCGGCGGTGTCGGGCTTGTCGGCGGCCAAGGCCAATCCCGGCGACGCCACTGCCATGGCCCAGCTGGACGCGGGCGAGCGCCAACTCGAGGGTGCGCTCGGAAGGCTGATGATGGTGGCCGAGGCCTATCCGGACCTGAAGGCCAACCAGACCATGGCGCAGCTGTCGGAAGAGCTGACCAGCACCGAGAACCGCGTGGCGTTTGCACGCCAGGCCTACAACGATGCGGTGATGGCCTACAACAACAAGCGTGAGGTATTCCCCTCGAGCCTGGTGGCGGGCAACTTCGGTTTCGCCCCGGCCGCGCCACTTGCCCTGCCAGCGGACCAGCCCGAAATGCGGCTGGCCCCCCAGGTGCGTTTCTGACGCTTGGCATGGCGCCGCCCGCGCGGCACCGACATCCGTCCGATGAACTTCTTTGAGCGCCAGGCGGCCGCGCGCCGCGCATCCGTTCGGCTGGTCGTGCTGTTTGCACTGGCCGTGGTCGCGGTCGTGCTCGCGGTGGATGCACTGGCCTGGGTGGTGAGCGGCGGAAGCGGCGGTGCCCTGGTGGTGGCGACGGTCCTGACCCTTGCGACGATCGGCCTGGGTTCGCTCTACCGGCTGGCGAGCCTGGGCGGGGGTGGCGAGGCGATTGCCGCGCAACTGGGTGGCACGCCGGTCGCGGCCGACACGACCGACCCCGAGTTGCGGCGCCTGCGCAACGTGGTCGAGGAGGTTGCCATTGCCTCTGGCGTACCGGTGCCGGGCGTGTACGTGCTCGACCATGAGGCGGGGATCAACGCCTTTGCTGCCGGCCACGCAGCGGCGGACGCGGTGGTGGCGGTCACCCGCGGGGCGCTCGAGCGGCTCAACCGCGATGAGCTGCAGGGCGTGGTCGCCCACGAGTTCGCCCACATCCTCAATGGCGACATGCGGCTCAACCTGCGGCTGGTCGGGGTGCTGTTCGGGATCTCGATGCTGGGCCTGATCGGCCGCCACGTGCTGGACTTCGGGCGCGTCGGCCTGCAGGGGCGCGGGCATCGTCGTGGCGCTGGCGTGGCGGTCGGCGTGATGGTGGCCGCGGCGGCGATGATCGCGATCGGCTGGGTGGGGTTGCTGTTTGCCCGCCTGATCCGTGCGGGGGTCAGTCGACAGCGCGAGCGCCTGGCGGACGCCAGTGCTGTGCAGTTCACCCGCCAGCCGGCCGGCCTGGCCGGTGCACTCAAGAAAATCGGTGGCCTGCCTGACGGGTCGGTGCTGGCTTCCACCGGCGATGCCGAGGAAGTCAGCCACATGCTGTTCGGCGACGGCCTGGGATTCGGCGGCCGCATGGCGGAATGGTTCGCCACCCATCCGCCGCTGGTCGAACGCATCCAGGCGCTGGAGCCGTCTTTCAGCGACCGGCAACTGGCGTTGCTGTCCAGGCGCTGGAAGGACCAGCCGCCGCACGGGCTGGAGGAAGACATGCACCTCGGCCTTGCCACCCACGACCCACTGCCACCCGCGCACGCCGAACGGGGCATCGTTGCCGGGCAGGTGTCCGCACACGTTGGCAATCCGGACGAAGACGACCACCACCGCGCGGATGTCGTCATGGGTGAGCTGGGTGAACCGTTGCGCGCTCTCGCCCGTGACCGCGACCGGGCCATCGCGCTGGTGCTCGGTGTGCTGGTGGACCCGCGCACGGACGTGGCCCAACGGCAGCTGTTCGGCATCGCCGCGCGCCTGGGGGAAGCGGTCGCGACCGACGTGCGCGGACTGTACGAGCGCCACCTTGCCCACCTGCACCCGATGCTGCGGCTGCCGTTGGTCGAACTGTCGTTCCCGGTGCTGCGCCGGCGTCCGCGTCCGCAACTGGAACTGCTGCTCGACACGGTGGAAGCGATGTCGACCGCGGACGGCGAGGTGTCGCTGTTCGAGTACTGCCTGGGCCGGCTGCTGACCGTGCAGCTGCGCGAGTCCCTGGCGCCGGCACGCTATGCCAGTTTCGGCCGCCGCAAGCCGGGGACGCTCGTCGACGAGATCACCGTCCTGCTGACGGTTGCCGCGCATGCCGGCCATGCCGACGAGGTGTCGGCGCGCCATGCGTTCCTGGCCGGGATGCAGCACATCCTGCCGCACCACCAGGCCCGCTACCGGGCGCCGGCCCAGCCGGTACAGGCGCTCGAACAGGTGTGGCCATCGCTGGACCTGCTCCACCCGATGGCCAAGAAGCTGCTGGTCGAGGCCGTGACCATCGCGGCCAGCCACGACGGCCGTGTCAGCGTGGCCGAAGCCGAGCTGCTGCGGACCATCTGCGCGATCCTGCACTGTCCGCTGCCGCCACTGCTGGGCGCCGCGTACGGCCAGGCCGACCGGATCCGTCACTGACAGCGCAAGCGCGTTCGGCTACCGTGCCGCATCGCTCGTCCCGCGGCCCGCCGTGACCTCCAACGTCTCCAACCTGCGCCGGTTCCGCGTGGCCCTGGCCGAGTCACCACCGCTGTGGTGGGCGCTGCTCTATTTCTTCTGCCTCCTGTGCGGCTACTACGTGCTGCGTCCGGTGCGCGACGCGATGGGCGCGTCCGGCGACCCGGCCACGGTGTTCCCACGCTGGTTGGTCGACCTGGCGGCTAGCGCCGGCGTCGACCTGGGCGAGTACACCCTGCAGGTGCTTTTCAGCGCGGTGTTCGTGGCGATGGTGCTGCTGCAGCCGGTCTACGGCGCGCTGGTGGCGCGTTTTCCCAGGCGGGTGTTCCTGCCGCTGGTCTATCTCGTCTTCATCGCTTGCCTGCTCGGTTTCTACTGGCTGTTCGACACCGGCGTTTCGGGCCGTGGTGCGGCGTTCTACGTCTGGAGCGCGGTGTTCAACCTGTTCGCCGTGGCGGTGTTCTGGAGCTTCATGGCGGACGTGTTCGACAACGAGCACGCCAAGCGCCTCTACGGGTACATCGGCGCGGGCGGCACCATCGGTGCATTGGTCGGCCCGGCCATCACCCGCTGGCTGGTCGGCCCGCTCGGGGTGGCGAACCTGTTGCTGGTGTCGGCCGGCTTCCTTGCGGTCTGCCTGCTGTGCATCCTGCGGCTGAGGCCCTGGGCGGCCCGCCGGGAACGCCGGCACGGTGTGCACGATGGCGAGCAGGCCATCGGCGGATCGGTGCTGGCGGGGCTCAGGCTGGTATGGCAGGAACCACTGCTGCGGGCGCTCGCGGTGATGATGGTGTTCGGGGTCGGCGTCGGCACGTTGCTCTACAACGAGCAGGCCGCGATCGTCCGGGAGTTCCATCCGACGCCGGAAGCGGCGACGCGCTATTACGCCACCATCGACTGGGCGGTGAACGGCCTGACCCTGGTGATCCAGCTGTTCGTCACCCGTTGGCTGCTGCGCCGACACGGCGTGGCGCCGGCATTGCTGCTGCCGGCATTCGCGATCCTGCTGGGCTACTGCGCGCTGGCCGCGTCGCCACTGCCGCTGCTGGTCGCGGTGGTGCAGGTGGCCACGCGCGCCGGCGAGTTCTCACTCGCCAAGCCCGGCCGGGAAACGCTGTACACCCGGGTCGATCGCGAGTCCCGCTACAAGGCCAAGGCGGTCATCGATACCGTGGTGTACCGCGGTGGCGACCTGACGTTCGTGTGGGTGCACAAGCTGCTGTCGATATTCGGTACGACCGCGGTGTTCGCCACCGGCGTGCTGGTGGCGCTCGGGTTCCTCGGCGGCGCCTGGGGCGTGGTGCGGGCGCAGCGGCGGTTGCCCGGGGACGGACTGCACAACGACGCCGACTGACGGCCGCCCGTTGGCGCAACAAGAAAGCGGCGGGCTCTCGCCCGCCGCCGTGTCAGCTTCGATGGCCGCGCCGGTTCAGGCGACTTCGCGGCGACCCTGCGACTCGTCCCGGTAGCCCGCCGAACGCAGCTCCGCGGGATCGAAATCGTCCACGCTGATGGTGTCGACCGTCATTGCGCGCAGCTCCTCGAGCTGGCGGCGCTCCTCCCCGGTGATCCAGCCTTCGCGCACGCCCTCGTCCAGCTGGGCGGTGAAGGTCAGGCCTTCGATGTCGCTGCCCTTGATCGCCTTCAGGAACTTGCGCTCGACCGGCTCGGCGAGGATGACCGCCTGCAGATAGCTGTTGATGCGACCGGCCGGGTTGGTCGGGCCCGGGGTGGTGAACACGCCCGTCGCCAGGCGGTCGCGCGCCTCGTTGGGCGACATCAGCAGCGAAGCGGCGCGGCGGCTCAGGCGGTCGCCCGGCGGGGTCGCCCGGCGGCCCAGCGGGAAGATCAGGGCCCACAGCAGCCAACCGACCGGGCGCACCGGGAAGTTGCGCAACGCACCCGACAGCGCCACTTCGATCTTGTGCACGGCATTGAGCAGCGACCAGGCCAACAGCGGGTGGTCGGTCTCCGGCCGGCCCTGGTCCTCGTAGCGCTTGAGCAGCGCACTGGCGATATAGAGCTGGCTGAGCACGTCGCCGAGGCGGCCCGACAGCGACTCCTTGAACTTCAGCTTGCCGCCGAGCAGCAGCATCGAGGTGTCCGCGCACAGCGCCAGCGCCGCCGAGTACCGGTTGAGCTTGCGGTAGTAGCGGCGGGTGTACGCGTCGCCCGGCGCCTTGCCGAAGCGAGCGGCGGTCAGGCCGAACCACAGCGAGCGCACGGCGTTGGAGATCGCAAAGCCGATGTGGCCGAACAGGTTGCGGTCGAACTCGCGGACGCGCTCGTCCTCGTCCGGCAGCATCGCCGCCTTCATCTCCTTGAGCACCCACGGATGGCAGAGGATCGCGCCCTGTCCGAAGATCATCAGCGAACGGGTCATGATGTTCGCGCCCTCGACCGTGATCGCGATGGGCGAGGCTTGCCACGAGCGACCGAGGTAGTTGCGCGGCCCGAGGATGATGCCCTTGCCGCCGTGGATGTCCATGGCGTCCTGCGCCACCTGGCGCCCGAGCTCGGTGCAGTGGTACTTGGAGATCGTCGACGGCACCGCCGGCAGCTCACCGCGCGCCACCGCGGCTGCGGAGGCCTCCGACAAGGCACTGATGGTGTAGGCGTTGCCGGCAATGCGGGCCAGCGCTTCCTGCACGCCCTCGAAACGCCCGATCGACAGGCCGAACTGCTTGCGGATGCGCGCGTAGGCGCCGGTCACCACCGCGGCCAGCTTGGCGCCGCCGCTGGCAGTGGAGGGCAGGGTGATCGAGCGGCCGATCGACAGGCACTCCACCAGCATCTGCCAGCCCTTGCCCGCGTACGCCTCGCCACCGATCAGCTGGCTCAGCGGCAGGAACACTTCCTGACCGCGCACGGGACCGTTCTGGAACGGGCTGTTGAGCGGCATCGCGCGGCGCCCGACCTCGACCCCCGCGGTTTCCCGCGGCAGCAGGGCCAGGGTGATGCCGATGTCGCGCTTGTCGCCGAGCAGGCCATCCGGGTCGTACATGCGGAACGCCAAGCCGATCAGCGTCGCGACCGGTGCCAGGGTGATGTACCGCTTGTCGAAGGTCAGCTTGACGCCGACCACGTTCGCACCGTTCCAGTCGCCCATGCAGACGACGCCGAAATCCGGGATCGAGGTGGCATCCGAGCCGGCCCACGGACCGGTCAGCGCGAAGCAGGGCACCTCGCGGCCGTCGGCCAGGCGCGGCAGGTAGTGGTCCTTCTGTTCCTGGGTGCCGTAGTGCATCAACAGTTCGGCCGGACCCAACGAGTTGGGCACGCCTACCGTGGAGCTGACCACCGAGGAGATCGACGCGAGCTTCTGGATGACCTTGTGGTTACCCAGTGCCGAAAAGCCCAGGCCGCCGTACTCCTTCGGCACGATCATTCCGAAGAAGCGGTTCTTCTTGATGAACTCCCACATTTCCGGCGGCAGGTCGGCGCGCACGTGGGTGATGTCCCAGTCGTCGGTCATCCGGCACAGCTCCTCGACCGGGCCGTCGAGGAACGCCTGCTCGTCGGCGGTGAGGGTCGGCGCCGGCTGGTCGAGCAGCACCTGCCAGTCGGGGCGGCCGGAGAACAGCTCGCCCTCGAAGCCGACCGTGCCGGCCTCGATTGCCGAGCGCTCGGTCTCCGACAGCGGTGGGAGGATCTTGGTGTAGAAGCCCAGCAGCGGGGTGCTGATGAAGGGCAGGCGGATCTGCGGCAGCAGCAGCGGCACCGCGATCAGCGCGGCGATGATGCCCGCCACCGCGGTGGCGACGCCGTTGGCGCCCAGCAGCCAGCAGGCCACCAGTGCCACGGCGGTCAGCGCGGCCCAGACCGGCAGGCGCAGCCGGTGGTACGCGGAGAACGCGCCGACCAGCAGGAATACGAGGAAGGGGACTGCAATGCTCATTTTGGCGCTCCGGCAGGGGTGCGGCGACGGTGACAGGGTAATCGGCAGTCGGTGGACGGCGCGGCGATGGCGCCGTCCAACATACGGACGAGTATGGTAATATCGCGGGGCCGCGTCAACCCAACGACCCAGCGCATCGGTATGCCGTCGCAGGGGTCAATACGTTCCCCGTCGGTGGCGTACGGTTGCTACAATCGCCCCCCTGATGACGACCATGCCCACGACCGCATCGCCCCGTCCGGAACGCAGTGGCCGCCTCAGCGCGGACGACTGGGGCCAGGCGGCACTCGACCTCATCGCCGAACAGGGCGTGGCCGCCGTGGCGGTCGAACCCCTCGCGCGCCGCCTTGGCGTAACGAAGGGCAGCTTCTACTGGCACTTCCCGTCGCGCGATGCCCTGCTCGTGGCCGCGCTGGAGCGCTGGGAGAAAGTCGAACAGGAAGAAGTGTTCGGCCAGCTCGAAGCGATCGCCGACCCCAGCCAGCGCCTGCGCGCGCTGTTCAACCTGGTCGCGCACGAATACAAGTCCCACGTCATCTATTCCGAGCTGCTCAAGGCGCTGGACCATCCCGCCGTGCAGCCGGTGATCGGCCGCGTGTCCGACCGTCGCATGGAATACCTGACCGCCTCGTTCCGACAGGCCGGTCTGGGCCGCACCGATGCGCAGCACCGCGCCCGCCTGGCCTATGCCGCGTACATCGGCTTCCTGCAGCTCAACCTGCAACTGCACCAGGCGCGTCTGCAGCACGACGAGTTCGAGGCGTACGTCGAGCACGTGATGGTGACGCTGATTCCTTCCCAGTGAACGACCCCGGCGGTCGCGCACCAACGATTTCCGAAACCCACCGGCTGGAGGCCAATGCCGTGAATGCCATTTCCGAAGCTGTTCCCGTCGCCGCGACTGCCGGCAGCAAGCTCCAGGCGCTGAACGCCTGGGTCGCCGAGGTCGCCGCGCTGACCCGTCCGGACCAGGTCCACTGGTGCGACGGCAGCGACGCCGAGAACGCGGAACTGGTGCGCCGGATGGAAGCCGACGGCACCCTGATCCGGCTGAACGAGCAGACCCATCCGGGCAGCTGGTTGCACCGTTCCAACCCCGACGACGTGGCACGCGTCGAGCACCTGACCTTCGTGTGCACCAGCGAGCGCGACGACGCCGGCCCGAACAACCACTGGCTGGCGCCGGCCGAGGCGCACGCGAAGATCGACGCGCTGTTCGACGGTTGCATGGAAGGGCGCACGATGTACGTGATCCCGTACTGCATGGGACCGATCGACTCCCCGTTGTCGCGTTGCGGCGTGGAGATCACCGACAGCCCGTACGTGGTCGCCAACATGCGGATCATGACGCGCATGGGCGCGCCGGCGCTGGCGCGGATCGAGCGCGAGGGGAGCTTCGTCAAGGGTTTGCACTCCACTGGAGAGCTCGACCCTGACCGCCGTTTCATCATGCACTTCCCCGAGGAGCTGACGATCAAGTCGTACGGCTCGGGCTACGGCGGCAACGCGCTGCTGGGCAAGAAGTGCCACGCGCTGCGCATCGCCTCCTACCAGGCGCGATCGGAAGGCTGGCTGGCCGAGCACATGCTGATCCTGGGTATCACCAACCCGCAGGGCGAGACCCACCACATCGCCGCGGCGTTCCCATCGGCCTGCGGCAAGACCAACCTGGCGATGCTGATCCCGCCGGAAGGCTACGTGCGCGACGGCTGGAAGATCACCACGGTCGGCGACGATATCTGCTGGATGCGTCCGGGCAAGGACGGCCGCCTGTACGCGATCAATCCTGAAGCCGGCTTCTTCGGCGTCGCACCGGGCACGTCGAAGAAATCCAATCCCAACGCGCTTGCCTCGATCCAGGCCGAGACCATCTTCACCAACGTCGGCGTGACCGCCGACAACCAGCCGTGGTGGGAAGGCCTGGGCGAGGGCGAGCCGGTCACCGACTGGCGTGGCGAGCCGTACGACGCCGCCAAGCGCCCGGCCGCGCACCCCAACTCGCGGTTCACCGTGTCGGCGCGGCGCTGCCCGAGCTACTCGCCCGAGGCCGAGAACCCCGAAGGCGTCCCGATCAGCGCGATCGTCTTCGGCGGCCGCCGTGCCTCGCTGGTGCCGCTGGTGTTCGAAGCGCGCGACTGGACCCACGGTGTGCTGGTCGGCGCGGCGATGGGTTCGGAGACCACCGCCGCCGCGACCGGTGCTGTCGGCGTGATGCGCCGCGACCCGATGGCGATGAAGCCGTTCTGCGGCTACAACTTCGCCGACTACTTCAACCACTGGCTGTCGTTCGACGACGGCAGGAACAACCTGCCGAAGATCTTCCACGTCAACTGGTTCCGCAAGGGCGATGACGGTTCGTTCCTCTGGCCGGGCTTCGGCGACAACCTGCGCGTGCTCGAGTGGATGATCGGACGGGTCAAGGGCGAGGCGGGCGCGGTAGAGACCCCGATCGGCCACCTGCCCACCGCCGGTGACCTCAACCTCGACGGGGTCGAACTGGGCGATGAGGCCCGCGAGAAGCTGTTCGGCTTCGAGCGCGACGGCTGGAGGGCCGAGTTCGACAGCATCGGCGAGTACCTCGACACCTACGGGCCGCGCATGCCGCCGGCACTGAAGGACGAGCAGCAGCGGATCGCGGCCGCACTGGGCTGACTCCGCCCCGCACGCGGCAGTACCCGACAAGGCCCGGCAACGGGCCTTGTCGATTTGTGGGGCGGGCTCAGAGCTGGTCGCCCTTGAGGTCGCCGATCGTGCGGACCAGTTCGGTGATGCCGGCGCACTCCACGTCGGTGAGGTACGGGTTCCAGACGTCGAACAGCAGCACCACGCGTGTCCGGTGGCTGTTGTTCCATGCCTCGTGCTCGAAGGTGTCATCGAACGTCACGCAATGACCTTCCTGCCAGTCGTGCCGTTGTTTGGCGACGCGCAGCGTGCAGTCCCCGGGCACCAGCAGCGGCAGGTGGGTGACGACGCGGGTGTTGGTCACGCCGGTGTGCGGCAGGATGTGCGAGCCGGCCCCGAGCACCGAGAACAACGCTTCGGGGGCATGGCCGGGGATACGGACGATTGGTGCGGCGTCCAGGGCAGCGGCGGTATCCGGTGCACGCCTGCAGTTCGCGTCGTTGCGACGCCCATGGCGGTGGAAGAAGAACCCGTCCCACTGCGGTCGCCCGGCGTTGCCGGCCAGGTACTCCGACTTCATTCCCGGAGGCGGTTCGCCAAGAAACGGCACCAGCCCCGCGTCCTCGGCGAGGATGCGCAGCAGTTCAGTCTTGAGGAATGGTGTCCGTGCCTCCAGCTCCGCGTGCCACGGAAACAGGTTGCCGTCGAAGATCGGCGGCGAGGGCAGGTCGGGGAAGAAGAGGAAGGTGGGGCGCTGGTCCGGGCTTGCAGGTGCGACGGAGCGGTCGCCGAGGTAGCCGGCCAGGCACCGGCGCAACCGCGCCATCGCCTGCGTGCCGTGGCGGTGCTCCAGCGGATCCACCAGGGCCTGGAGGACCGCGGGATAGTGGTCACGGACGAAATGGAGCGCGTGCTTCACCGCCGGCGCGAGAGCCGCGGGAGTGGTGCCGGAGTCGACCCATTCGCCGCCCGCTTGGGCACCGGTCAGTGCCTGCAGGTAGGCCGCGACTGCATCGCGGCGACGTCCCTGCTGCTCCAGCGCGGTCCCGAGGTAGAGCCGGGCAGCGTGAAAGTCCGGATACTCGACCAGCGCTGGCCGTAGGACGGCTTCGGCTTCGTCCGCGCGCTTCTCGTGAAGCAGCGCCAAGCCGAGGTTCTTCCTGGTGGTGGCATCCGCCGGCGACGCGAGCATTGCCTGCTCGAGCAGCAGCCGCGCCCCGACAGGGTCCCCGCTGGCGAGTGAGGCGACCGCCAGGTAATTGAGCGCCTCGGTGTCCTCCGGCAGCTGCTGCAGGAGTTCCCGGTATGCCGAAATCGCGCCGGGCCGATCGGCAGCCATCGCCGCGGATCGCGCGGCGGCACGCAAGGCTTCTGGGGTGGCGGCATCGCTCATTGGAATTCGATCCGGTGTGGCGGCGTGGCGGTGTGGCGTCCCTTAATGAAAAAGGGCGGCTCCGTTACCGGAGCCGCCCCGCAACTATCCCTGATCAGACTTCGATCAGAACCGCTGTACGTACTCGAGGTACATGTAGCGGCTGTCCGGGATGTCGTACTGCGGGTCGAACGAGTTGGCGAACGCGTTGTACGCGGTCGGCGCACGCTTGGCGAACACGTTGTTCACGCCCAGCTTGACGGTACCGTTCCACGGCAGCTCGTAACGGGCCTGCACGTCGTGGTAGGTGGTCGCACCAAGCGTGTTGCGCGCGGCCAGGCCGTTCTCGTCGCGACGGTCGTCGTCGGAGCAGAGGCCCTCACCCGGGAACGGGCAGTCCTCGACCAGGCGCGAGTAGTAGCGGCTGATCCAGGTGACGCCGAAATCGCCCATGGTCCAATCGAGGTTGGCATTGGCACGCAGGCGCCAGTTCGGGTCGTCCTGGTAGTACATGCCGACGGCATTGGTGGGCTCGTCCTCGGCGGTGAATGCCGATTCCCACTTAGCGGTGTAGGACGCGTTCAGGCCGGCGTTGAACTGGCCCCAGGCGGTTTCCGGGAAGCGGTAGTTGACATCCAGGTCGTAACCCTCGGCCTCGATGACGCTGAGGTTCTGCGGGACGAGGAACAGCTCGACGATCTGCGAGTCGCTGGCGCGACGCGAGAACAGGTCGCAGTACGACTGGTTACCTTCGACGTAGCACTGGTCGAGGATGTAGCTGGTGGTCGGCGTCGAGAGCGCGTTCTCGATCTCGATGTTCCACCAGTCCAGCGCGATGTCGAGGCCTTCAACGTACGACGGGCTGTAGACCAGGCCCAGCGTGGTGCTGGTGGAGGTCTCCGGGCCCGCGTTCGGGTTGCCGCCCAGCGAGAACGGGAACAGGGTCTGGCCGAAGTAGCCGAAGCCCTGGTTGGTCTGCTGGATGAAGTCGTCCGGCACGCCATCGGCGGCACAGTTGGCCGCGATGGTGGCGGTGCGGCCGGCATAGTCGCTCGAGCAGATGTCGCCGAACTGGACGTAGCTGTCGGCCAGGCCGCGGTACAGGCTGGAGATCGACGGCGCACGGAAGCCCTCGGCCCAGTTACCGCGGACCAGCAGGTCTTCGATCGGCTTCCACTTGAAGCCGAACTTGCTGTTCACGGTATCGCCGAAGTTGCTGTAGTCGGAGTAGCGCGAAGCCACGCTGAACTCGAGCAGCTGGGCGCCCGGAACATCGGCCAGGAGCGGAATCAGGAGCTCGGCGTAGACCTCGTCGAGGTCATAGGCGCCTTCGGTCGGCTGACGGCCGTTACCCGACGAGTAACCAGCGGCCACGAACGCGTCCGGGCGGTCGAAACCGCTTTCCTTGCGCGACTCGACACCGGCGGCGAAGCCCATCATGCCGCCCGGCAGTTGCGCGATCTCGCCGCTGAGGTTGGCCGTGAAGCTCTCGCTGCGGTTCTGGAACGCGTCCTGCGCAGTGAATAGGATGTAGTCCATCTGCTCGGCGGGCACGCTGCCGGCCGGCGCGAGCGGGTTGAACGGCACGCAACCGTCGATAACGTCGCCGCCCGGCTCCGTCACGCAGACAACGCGACCATCACGCAGCTCGGAGGGACCGACACCCAGTGCGACGTTGCGCATGTTGGCGTCGCCGATCTGCGCGTCTTCCTGGTCGGACTTGTTGAAGTTGTAGCCGACGTCCCAGTCGAAGTAGCGGTCGGCGAACTGGAAGGAACCTTCCAGGCCGACATAGGTGTGGAACGTCTTGACGTTCTGCTGGTAGACACGCGCCTGCTCGGTGAGGCGGTGGCTCCAGGTGACGTCACGCCCGTCGCCACCGTAGATGGTGTTGTACGGGTTGAAGTAGCTGTCGCCGCTCAGCAGGGTGTCGGCGTCATTACCGAGCGCAGGGCCGCCGCTCAGCGGGAAGCCGGCGAGCTGCTGCTCGGAGCGGCGCTCGTTGTACAGCGCATCGGCGCGGAACGTGATGCTGTCGCTCAGGTCGAAGCGGCCCTTCAGGTAGAGGGCGGTACGGGTCTGCGGGGTCAGCAGGTAGTTGTCGGCGGCATAGTTGTACGCGTGCTCGCTGACGTTCCACGGAACCAGCTGGTCCAGCGCGTAGCGCTGCTGTCCGTCCGGACCGATGCCGGTGGCGCCCGGCGGGACGATCATGTAATTGCTCAGTTCGCCGTTCGGGCCGCCGTTCCAGATCTTGCCGTTGGCCGAAAAACCGCTGTAAAGCGCGGAACCGAGGCCATAGACCGGGTCGGCAGACTGCTCGCGATCGCCAGCCATGACCGAGCCTTCCTCGACGCGGGACAGGCTCATCACGACGTTGCCGCGGTCGTTGCTGGTGCCGATCGTCGCTTCGATGGTCTGACGGTCGCCGTCACCCTCGTCGAACTGGCCGATGTGGGTACGGAACTCTGCACCTTCGTAGTTGTCACGGGTGATGATGTTGACCACGCCCGCGATCGCGTCCGAGCCGTAGATGGCCGAGGCGCCGTCCTTCAGGACTTCCACGCGTTCGATGATCGACGACGGGATGGTGTTGAGGTCGACCGAGCCGCCGAGGCTGGAGACCCAACGACGACCGTCAACCAGGACCAGGGTGCGCGACGAGCCGAGGTTGCGCAGCGAGATCTCGGACGAGCCGTCACCGCCGTTGTTGAAGGTGCGGTTGATGGACGGGCCGGCGGCGGAAATGCGGTTCAGCACTTCGGCGACCGAGGTCACACCCTGCTTCTGGATGTCTTCGCGGCTGAGGACCAGGACGGGCTGCGAGGTTTCGGCATCGACCGAACGGATGCGCGAACCGGTGACTTCGATGCGGTCGAGCGTGGTGGCTTCCTGCTCGGCCGGCGCGGCGTCCTGCGCGAACGCAGTGCCGGTGACGGCGGTGCCCGCGACAAGCGCGAACGAGATCGCGTTGCGGAGCTTGGTGGTCTTAAGGGTCATCTCTCTCTCCAAGTGTGTCTTGGTAATTCCCATGGGAACCCCGCCGGTGAAGTCAAGAAAGACGCCAAATCCGGCAAGGTCGGCCGATGGTATCCCTCCCCGCCCAAAAATTAAAGTGTCGTTAATAAATTGATTCAAGCCACTTCGAGCCACCATGTTTCGTAATTAATTCAATGGCTTGTAATTCATGAACGGGTGGTCAGGTCCCGCAATCGCGTGATCCGTCCGAGATCCCGTCAAAAAAATTGCGGATCCGGTGCGCTGCAGACGGCTGCGACGCCCACGGCAAGGCGCGCCCCCGCGGCGGAACCGGGGGCGGGGGACAGGATGGAATTATGAGAAGCGGGAAAGCGGCCGGCCGGCGGTCAGTGCCGCGTGCCGGCGGGACTCAGAGGTCCTGCTCGTAGCGGACGTAGGGGATGGTGCCCTCGTCCTGGTCCGAACTGCTGCGCGAGAACGGGTTCTTGCCACGCGTCACGACGTTCTCGGCGCCAACCGTGAGCTGGCCGCTCCACGGAGTGCGCCACGTCAGGCCGACGCCCAGACCTTCCCACTGACCCGGATCATTCGGAGTATCGACCACGCGTCCGACAATGTTCGCGCCGAAGTCGCCGATACCGGCGCCGACGGTGATGGAGCGGCTGCTCCAGCGGTCGGCGAGTGCCGGGACGTCGCCAGCCGGAATCAGCCGCGCGCGCGCCCAGGTGCCGCCGATCGACACCGTGGCTTCGTTCCCGATGTTCTGCTGGCCATAGACGGTCAAGGTGTTCTGGTCGAGCTGGCTGGTCTGGCCGTTGGGGCTCAGCCAGGCCGGCATGCTGTCGCGGCCCTTGCCGACCGCCAGCGCGAGCCGGGTGCCGGCGCGGCTGATGCCGGCACCGACGCTGGACTGCTTGCTGCCGTTGGCACGCTTTCCATCCTGCTCCAGCGCGGCGAGCAGGCAGTGGTTGGCGAGGTTGCCGATGGCGCTGGCCAGGCCGGTCTTGCGGTCGCACACCAAGCCGAGCGTGTCGCCGGCCTCAAGGCCGAACGCCGCATCAAGCGTGGTCCGACCGACCCGCCACCGGGCACTGGTGGTCGAGTTGCCGGTCGGCTCGAGCAGCAGTACCGCCTCAAGCTTGCCGCTGGCGTTGTTCCATACCGGCAGGACGGTGGAGTCCCCATGGGCCGGTGCCTTGCCGTTCTGCGCGTACGCGCCCGCCGCCACGCCAAGGGCGAGGAACAGGGTTAACGGCAGTCGGAGCAGACGCAGGTCCATTGATGTCGATACGACCGGGAAGCCCCGGTGTAGTTCCCCATGCCACGAAATTCGATCTTAGGGTGTTTATGAATCTTTAACAATCAACGTCGTGTGAAGACGCTCACTGGGACCGCTCCGGTGCCTCCAGGTCCGATGTGTGGGCCTGGAGCAGCGTTCGTACCTCGGCCTCGGTGAAGATGTACTGCTCCCCACAGAACTCGCAACGGACCTTGGCTTCCCCATCGGCCGCCGCCGCGAGGGCTTCGTACTCGCCGAGCGATACCAGCATGGACTCGACCCGCTCGCGCGAGCAGGAGCAGCCGAACGAAAGCGGCTTGCCGCCGAGCATCTCCACTCCGTCCTCGTGGAACAGTCGGAGGACCACCGTCTCGCCGGTGGCCTCCAGCAGCTCGGCAACGCCGAGGGTGTCGAACAGGGCGCCGACGCGTGTCCAGCCGTCATCGTCGCCAGCGTCGCCGGGCAGCTTCTGGACCATCAGGCCGACCGCCGTCTGGTCGTCGACGGCCAGCAGGAGACGGGTAGGGAGCTGCTCGGATTGACGAAAATAGTCCTCGAACGCTTCCGACAGCGACGGCGATTCCAGCGCCACCAGGCCCTGGTAGCGCACCGGCTCCCGATCGCCGCGGGCGGGGTTCTCGATGGTAATGGCGAGCATGGCGCCGTCGCCGAGCGCCCGCAGGTCGCGCGAGACGGGACCCGCCTCTTCGGCCAACTGGACGATGCCGCGTACTGTGCCGCGCGAGGTGCACTCGGCGAACACGGTGCGCAACGTTCCCTGGCTGCGCAACTGCACCGACAGCCGACCTTCTACCTTTGCGTGGCCGGTGAACAGCGCCGACGCCGCGACCGCCTCGCCCAGCATCTCGATGGCCGCCGGTGCCTGCGCGTCCACGTCCGACATGCGGTCGCGGATCTTGCGCCAGGCGTCGCCGAGGCGGACATACACGCCTCGAACGCCGGCCTGCTGGATCAGGAAGCGATCGAGCTGGCCGCCGTCGGGGGCGCGCTGGTCGCCGGGGGGGGTGGCGGGATCGGAAAGGTTCATCGGTGGCGGTTCCTGTGTCGGCGCATCGCGGATAATGCGTGCAGACCAGTGATGGGTGGATGCGCGAGATGGGGGCTGAGGTCAACCGGTGCAAGCGATGACGAAGACCCCGGGTACCCGCCGGCGACGCCGCTGGTTGCGCTGGCTGCTCGCACTGCCACTGATGTTCCTGCTGGTGAGCACGCTGCAGGTGGCCACGCTGCGCTTCATCGACCCGCCGTTCTCGGCGTTCATGGCCGCCCGCGTGCTGCAGGCGTGGGGCCAGGGTGATGGCGGGTTCCGCATCGCATACGACTGGCGGGGCCGCGACCAGGTGTCATCGCACCTGCCGGTGGCGGTGATCGCCTCCGAGGACCAACGTTTCGCCGAGCACCACGGCTTCGACCTGGAGGCGATCGAGAAGGCGCGTCGCAACAATGCCCGCGGCGGCCGGCTGCGCGGCGCCAGCACGATCAGCCAGCAGGTGGCCAAGAACCTGTTCCTGTGGAGCGGCGGCGGCTGGGTGCGCAAGGGCATCGAAGCCTGGTACACGGTGTTGATCGAAACCCTGTGGCCGAAGGCGCGGATCCTCGAGGTGTACGTCAACGTCGCCGAGTTCGGCGATGGCGTCTACGGGGCCCAGGCCGCCGCCCGCACCTACTTCGGGAAGGATGCCTCCGAGCTCGGGCCGGCCGAGGCGGCCCGGCTGGCGGCGGTGCTGCCCAGTCCGAAACGCTACAGCGCGGCGCGCCCGGGCCCGTACGTGCAGCGCCGCACGCGGGCGATCCAGCGCCAGATGCGCCAGATCGGCGGCACGGGTTATCTCGACGGGCTGGAGTAACGGGACTTGCGGCGCACGGCGATGACCGACAACGCATGGGTCGCGGGCTAACATGCGGCCGATGAGCGCAGATGCCCACGCCACCGACGACCGCCTGACCGTCGTCGTCGCCGCCTTCAACGAGGCCGAGAGCCTGCCGGTGCTGCAACTGCGCCTGGCCGCGGTGCTCGACGACGTCGCCGCCACGCACCGGCTGGACTGCCGCGTGGTGTACGTCGACGACGGCAGTACCGATGCGACCTGGTCGGTGCTGCAGGCGCTGGCAGCGGGTGACCGCCGTATCGCGTTGCTGCGCCTTTCGCGCAATTTCGGCAAGGAGCTGGCGCTGACCGCCGGGCTGGACCACGTCGACCAGGGCGCGGCGCTGATCCTCGACGCCGACGGGCAGGATCCGCCGGAACTGATTCCGCGTTTCGTCGAGCAGTGGCGTTGCGGCTACGACGACGTGTTCGGCACCCGGATCGAGCGCGAGGGCGAGGGCTGGCTCAAGCGCGGCTCGGCGCACGCGTTTTACCGGGTGATCGGTCGGCTGTCGAAGACGCCGATCCCGGCCGACACCGGCGACTTCCGGCTGCTTTCGCCGCGCGCGCTGGCGGCGCTGGGTCGGCTGCGCGAGCGCCACCGTTTCATGAAGGGGCTGTTCGGCTGGGTCGGCTTCAATCGCGTGGCGGTCCCGTACCACCGTGAGCCACGCGTCGCCGGCACCAGCAAGTTCAGTTACTGGCGCCTGTGGAACCTTGCGCTGGAGGCGATCACCAGCTTCTCCACCGCGCCGTTGCGGCTGGCGACCTACCTCGGCCTGCTGACGGCGATGGTCGCGTTCGGCTATGGCGTATGGGTGGTGGTCAAGGCCCTCGCGTTCGGCGACCCGGTGCAGGGTTGGCCGACGATGATGGCGGTGATCCTGTTCCTCGGCGGCGTGCAGCTGATCGCGCTGGGGCTGATCGGCGAGTACCTGGGGCGGCTGTACGACGAGTCCAAGCAGCGTCCGCTGTACCTCATTGACACGTGGCGCCCGGCCTCCGGGGTATCCTCCGGGCAGGTCCACCTCGTCGAAGGAGACGGCCATGCGCAACGTGCGGCACCTGCTCGAAGCGAAAGCGCCTGAGGTTTTTGCGATCGGTCCGGACGTACCGGTGATCGACGCGGTGCGTTTGATGGCCGAAAAGTGCATCGGCGCGGTCCTGGTGATCGAGGACGCGCGACTGGTCGGGATCCTGTCGGAGCGCGACTACGCGCGGAAGATCGTATTGCAGGGCCGGTCTTCGTCCGACACCGCCGTGCGCGACATCATGACCCCGGACGTTGTCACCGTCGGGCTGGACGACACCGTTGACCAGTGCATGCAGGTGGTCACCCACCGACGCATCCGCCACCTGCCGGTGGTGGTGGGCGGCGAGGTGCTGGGCGTGGTGTCGATCGGGGACCTGGTCAAGGCGGTGATCGAGGACCAGCAGGTCGAACTGGACCAGCTGCAGCGCTACATCGCCAGCTGATCGACAACCGCGGCATCGCGCCTGGTCACTTGGCGTAGCGCCCGCCGCAGGACGCATCCTCTCCGGGGCCGAGCTCGAGCGTTGCCAGCAGCGCGGCCGGCGGGGCGATGTTGCCGAGCGTGAGTGCAATTGCGGCACGCAGGCCGATGCGCCCCATGTCCGGACGCAGGTCGGGGTTGGCAAAGCTCCCATCCACCAGCAGCGGTGAGCGGAACGCGAAGAGGCTGCGGTCCTTCGGGCGCGGCTTGATCACCAGGTCCAGCCGCTCGTCCTTGAGATTGATCGTGCCTTCGCCGACCAGGAGGGTGTCGGTGGTGTCGAACGCCAGCGAGCGGGCGGTCATGACGCCGCCGGCGACGCTGAAATCACCGAACGCGCAGCGCACCGGGATCAACCGGTCGTCGGTGAGCTTGAACTTGATGATCTCGGCCAGGTCGATGCCGGCCATCTCCATCAGCAGGTTGCTGATGCGCCCGCGGCCCATGCCGACCGCCACTTCGCCGTCGCTGCTTCCAAGCATGGCGGCCACCGAGTTGCCGCTGCCGGCCAGCTGCACGTGGCCCCCGACCTTGCCTATCGCGTTCTTCGCCAGTTCGACCTCCGGCAGCAAGCTGGACAGGTCCAGCCCGCTGGCGTTGACGTCGGCGCGGGTGCGGATCGGGGATTCACGCGCGTCCATGCGGATGGTCGAACGGATGTCGCCGCCGGCAACGCCGAAGTTGAGCGGGTCCAACCGGAGCAAGCCGTTCTCCAAAAGCAGGTGCGCGTCCATGTCGTCCAGTGGCAACGATGGGGCGTTGATGCGCGCCGCCCGCAGCCGCACGTCGGCATCCATCGCCTGCAGCTTGTCCAGTTCGTACGGGGTGTCGGGCAGCACGCGTCCGCTCGACTGTTGCTGGCTGGCCCGGGCGGCGAGTTCGGGATTGGACGACTCGCCCCCGCCGGTGTCGGGGGCGCCGCCGACGAAACCGGCCAGGTCGTCGAAGTCGAGCCGGCGGGAGTGGAGGTCCGCGCGCAGGTAGGGGCGTGGGCCGCCGGTGTCGACGTTGGCATCGCCGGCAAGGTCGCTGTCGCCGACGGCGCCGTCGAACCCGTTGTAGAACCACGTGCTGCCGTCGCGGGTGAAATGGCCATCGAGGTTGTACGGCGGCGTGTCAGGCAGCGCGATACCGAGCAAGGGGTAGAGGTCGGCGAGGTTGTTGCCGCCCAGCGCGAGCTGCAGGTCGAAGTCGCGCAGGCGCAGCGGGTCCAGCAGGGTGCCGCGGGCATGCGCGTGGGTGTCGCCCGCGCGCGCGCGGGCATCGATGCGGTACGGGCTGTCGGGGTCGCGCAACTCCAGCGGCGACTCGGCCGTGCCCTCCAGGGTGAACGCGTTGCCCTGCCAGCGCCCGCCCCCCTCGACCAGGATCGGCGGCGCCGCGTCGCCTTTGCCTGGTTTCGCGGTGGCGATGTCCACCTTGATGTCGGTGTCGTTGGCGGCATCGAGGAACGCCAGCTTGCCTTCTTCGACCCGGATGCGGCGGAACTCGACCTCGCCATCGCCCGGCTCGCCGAATTTCCAGTTGCCGCCCTTCGCGCCCCGCTCGAGGTTGAGCCGCGGCGCGGCCAGCCGGATGTCGGGGATCAGTACCCGGCCGCGCAGCAGCGGCTTGATCGCAATAGCCAGCTCGAGTTTCCGGGTGGTCGCCATGAGCGGCGTGCTGGCCCAGTCCGCATTGCCGAACGAGAGATCCTCCGCGGTGATCACGGGCACCCAACCCAAGTCGACGTCGAGGTTGCCCCCGATCTCGAAATCACGCCCGGTGCGCGCCTCCACCTGGCGTTCGATCGGACCCTTGAACCAGTTCCAGTCCCACAGCACGAGCAGCGCGATGATGGCCAGCGCCAGCACTGCAAGCGCCGTCAACCACGGGTGGCGGACCACCTGCTGCCTGGCGCGCACGGCGGCGGATGCGGGCGGGGCCCCTTCCGTCTCCGTGCGCGGGGGGTCGGGTGAGCCGCCTGGTGTCGGGGTGGCCATTGGCCGGAGCGGTCAGTCGGCCCGACACGCGATCGGGCCGCCTTCATCCTGGCCAAGTACTGCGCCGCCGCCTTCCACCGAGAACTCGAGCGCCTCGCCAGCGAACAGCGGCGGGCTGCGGTCGTCGATGCGCTGCAGTTGGATCACGCGCCCGTCGTCGGCGGTGACTTCCACCACATCGCCCTTGACCGCCACGTTCCAGCCGCCGTCGCAGCTGTAGCGCATGGTCACGGCTTCGTCGTCCGGCACGGTGGGCTCGACCGGGGCGGCACCGGGCTCGGTCACCACCGGGGCCTCAAGGTCGGCGTTGGGTTCGGCGTTGCAGCCGACCAGTGCGAAGACCGCAAGGCAGGACACGAACAACAGGGTCGGGCGAGTGATGGCCATGGCGCCGCTCCGTGATGACTGGGTCGGGTTGGGCATCCACCTTCGACAGCCGCCGATCAAGCGCGGGTGAATGCGTTGTCCTGCATTCAGTCCGTCCCACTGTCCCGGAGGCACGTAACGGGGTCGCCGCCGCCACGCGACAGTTGCAGGCGGTCACCATCGCGCTCGATGGAGGCGTCGCCGCCTACGTACACATCGCTTCCGCCGGCCGAGGCCGATTCGGCGCGTGGCAGGGTCCGCGTTGTTCCGTCGGGGAGCCGGACGGTGGCGTCGTAATGGCCGAAGCGCGCTTCGACCAGGCTGCCCTCGTCGCAGCGGTACGTCGCGTGGTCCGGGTCGCCGCTGGCCACATCGACCGGCAGCGGTGAGGGAGCCTCGGGTGTTGCCGTCCCGGCCGCCACGGGTGGGGCGGCCGGAGGCGGGGCGTCCGGCCCGTCACAGGCCGCCAGCACAGTGGCGGCACCCAAGGTGGCAACCAGCAGCGGAACGCAGCGATGCCTCATCGCCGGACCTCTCATGGTGGGAGACCGGCCCGAACCTAGCGCCCGCCATGCCAGCGCCGCGTGAGCGCGTGGCCGCCGGTTCAGTCGGCCGCCACCGCGTGGGCATGCTCGCGCGTGGCCAGGAATTCGACCTCGGGCGCGCGCTCCTGCGCCAGCTGCAGGTTGACCCGCGTCGGCGCCAGGTAGACCAGCTGGCCAGCGGCGTCGACGGCGAGGTTCATCGCGTTCTTGTCGCGGAATTCCTCCAGCTTCTTCTCGTTGCCGCAGCGCACCCAGCGCGCCGTTGCAATCGTCACCGGCTCGAAGATCGCGTCGACGCCGTACTCATCCTTGAGCCGGTAGGCGACCACGTCGAACTGCAGCACGCCGACGGCGCCGAGGATCAGGTCGTTGCTCATCAGCGGCCGGAAGAACTGGGTCGCGCCTTCCTCGCTGAGCTGGGCCAGGCCCTTCTGCAACTGCTTGAGCTTGAGCGGGTCGCGCAGGCGCGCACGGCGGAACAGCTCCGGCGCGAAGTTGGGGATGCCGGTGAACGACAGCTTCTCGCCCTCGGTGAACGTGTCGCCGATGGAGATCGTGCCGTGGTTGTGGATGCCGATCACGTCGCCGGAGTACGCGCTCTCGGCGATTTCGCGGTCGCTGGCCATGAAGGTCAGCGCGTTGGCGAGCTTGAGGTCCTTGCCGCTGCGCACGTGGAAGGCCTTCATGCCGGCGGTGAACTTGCCCGAGCAGATCCGCATGAACGCGACCCGGTCACGATGCTGCGGATCCATGTTGGCCTGGATCTTGAACACGAAGCCGGTCAGCTTGTCCTCGGTGGGCGCCACTTCACGGCCGGTGGTGGCGCGTGGGCGCGGCGACGGCGCGTGGCGGACGAAGAAGTCCAGCAGCAGCTGCACGCCGAAGTTGTTGACCGCCGAGCCGAAAAACACCGGGGTCTGCTCGCCGGCGAGGTAGCGTTCCAGGTCGAACGGGTGGCTGGCGCCCTGCACCAGCTCCAGTTCGTCGCGCAGCTCGGCCAGGGCCGGCGCGCCGATCGCCGCTTCCAGCGCCGGGTCGTCGATCGACGGGAAGATGGTCGAGTCCTGGCGGGTGAAGTTGCGCCCCTGCTCGTACAGGTGCACCTCGCCGCTGACCAGGTGGACCACGCCCTTCAGCCGCTTGCCCATGCCGATCGGCCAGGTGATCGGCGCGCACTGGATGCCCAGCACGCTTTCAACTTCGTCGAGCAGGTCGATCGGGTCGCGGCCCTCGCGGTCGAGCTTGTTGATGAAGGTCATGATCGGCGTGTCGCGCAGCCGGCAGACCTCCATCAGCTTGATGGTGCGCTCCTCCACGCCCTTGGCCACGTCGATCACCATCAGCGCCGAGTCGACCGCGGTCAGCACGCGGTAGGTGTCCTCGCCGAAGTCGGCGTGGCCGGGGGTGTCGAGGAGGTTGACGATGTGGTCGTCGTACGGGAACTGCATCACCGACGAGGTCACCGAGATGCCGCGCTCCTTCTCCAGCGCCATCCAGTCCGAGGTGGCGCTGCGGGTGGTCTTGCGCGACTTCACCGAGCCGGCCATCTGGATCGCGCCGCCGAACAGCAGCAGCTTCTCCGTCAGCGTGGTCTTGCCCGCGTCGGGGTGGGAAATGATGGCGAAGGTGCGGCGGCGCAGGGCTTCTTGGGAAACGTCGGACATGGGCGCGGCGCGCGCGGGCGCACCGGGAGGCAAGGGGAGGGCGCGGATTATAGCGGTTGCCCGAAACTGCCCACGCAGTCACACATGCGGCCATTCAGTCGACGCGGCGATGGCCGATACCGCTAGCGGAGGCGGGACACCGCAGCGCGAGAGGAATCAAGGTGCAGATTGTCATCGTGGGGAAAGAGCGCGGCCGGGCCAGCGAGCTGGAGCAGGCGCTGTCGGATTTCGGGCTGGACTGGAACGCCCGCTGGCTCGAGGACGCCGCCACGCTGCTCGACAACGGCGCAACGGCCGTGGAGGCCATCGACGTCGTCGTTTGCGAGATGCAGGCGGGCGACCGTCGTGGCACCGAGGTACTGGCCGCCCTGCGCGAGCGCCACCCGGAAGCAGTGCGGATCCTGCTGCTCGACGACGGCCAGGACGCCGACGCCCTGCGTTCGATGGCCAGCGCGCATCGCCTGCTGCGGCAGCCGCTGGACGCGGGCGAGCTGATCGAGGCAGTCGAAAGCGTAGTCGAACTGCGCGAACTGCTGGACAACCCGGTGCTGAAGGAGGCGGTGGGCCGGATCGAATCGCTGCCGCCGCCGCCCAAGCTCTACCTCGACCTGACCCAGCTCTTGCGCGACCCCGAGACCAGCAGCGCCGAAGTCGCCGAACTGCTGTCGCAGGACCCGGTGCTAGCCGCCAAGATGCTACGGCTGTGCAACTCGGCGTATTTCTCGGCCGGGCGCGTGGTCACCGACATCCGCGCCGCGGTGACGCGTTTGGGCCTGCAGAATACCCAGCAGCTGGTACTCGCGACCGAGGCCTTCGGGACCCCGGCCGAGGTCGACGGGATCGATCGCGAGGCGATGCAGGCGCGCGCGCTGCGCACCTCGCGGCTGGCCGCGCAGATCCTCGGCGGCTCCAGCGCAGAACTGGCCGCGACCGCCGGCCTGCTGGCCGAAGTCGGCCGGCTGCTGCCGGGGATGCGCAGCACGCTGCCCGACGGCACCGAGCAGAACCCCGAGGGCCCGCATTTCGCCGAGGCAGGCGCCTACCTGCTGGGCCTGTGGGGCCTGCCGATGCCGATCGTCGAGGCGGTTGCCAACCACCACCAGCCGGGCCGCATGCGGATGTCCGGCTTCTGGGTCGCCGGTGCGGTGCACGTGGCCGCGGCGCTGGTCGCCGATTCCCCGGTCGACGAGGCCTACCTGCGATCGGTCGGCCAGATCGACAAGCTGCCGAAGTGGCGGCTGCTGGGCGCACAGCTGTCCGAGGCGGCGTAGCGGGTAGGCGATACCCGCCAGGCGCAGGAGTCTGCCCCCCGGACCCGGGTCTGTAGGAGCGGCTTCAGCCGCGATCCCATGATCGTGCGCCCGTACCACTCCACGATCGCGGCTGAAGCCGCTCCTACAAGGGGTTGGCTGGCGCATCCCGGGCGGCGGGCGGCGCGTCCGCAGCACCGAGATCCAGCAACCCGTCCGGGCCCCCCATCCGGAAGGGCAGCGACACCAGCCGCATGCCGCGGTTCACCTGCACCACGAAGTGCAGGTGCGGCCCGGTGCTGAAGCCGGTGTTGCCGGATACGCCGACCTGCTGCCCGGCGCGCACGTACTGGCCGCTGCGCACCAGCACGCCGCCCGACGCGAGGTGGGCATACAGCGCCATCGATCCGTCGTCGTGCAGGACGCGGACGAAGTTGGCACGCCCGGCGTAGCGGTCGCGGTCCAGCCCGGTCTGGCCGAAACCGCCCTCGGTCTGCATCACCACGCCCGCACGGGCGGCCAGTACCGGCGTGCCGACCGGGGTCGCGAAGTCGATCGCGTAGCGATTTTCCGGGTCGCCGTGGCTGAAGCTGCCGCCGTGCCCCTGGTCGACGCGCGCGGTGCGCGCCTGCAGCGGCAGCCGGTAGACCACGTCGCGCGGGGCCGCGCTGGGGTGGCCGGGCAGGCTGTCCATCCGGAGCTCGAAACCGGTGGCGCGGGTGCGGTCGGGTGTGTACAGCTCGGCGACCAGCGTGCTGGCGCCGGCGGCCACGGTGGCGCGGGCCGGCAAGACCGGACGGCTGTCGACGTTCTCGCGGCGGCTGTAATGCAGCATCACCTCGATCGGCCCGGCCAGGCTGTTGTCGGCCCAGGCGTGCCAGCCCCCGTCGACCGGCTCGATCCGCAGCCGGGCGATCGGCGCGGGCTCGACCGGCACCGGGATGGTGGTGACCCGCGTGTCGGGTGCGGGGCGCCGGTCGCCGTAGTGGGTGACGCCGTCGGCATCCGTCCACCGGTAGACCTGGCCCGCGTGCGCGGGCACCAGCAGGGCGATGGCTACGGCCGTCGTTGCGATCAGCCGTTGGAGGATCCGCGTCCAGGTACGGCTGCTGACCGACGAGGCGTCCACGTCAACCGCCGCACTCCGCTGCCAGCCCCAGCCCGCGCGCGATCAGTTGCAGGTCGAACGCCGCGACCGCGGAGTCGGCATGCACCGCGAACAACGCCCCATGGGGAAACGTCGGGGTGCTCGCGGCATGCACCACCACGCCGTCGGTGAAGGCGGTGGTCTCGCCGCGGAAGCTGCCGGCCGGGCGCAGGCTGTCGCGCTCGAACAGGTGGAACACGGTGCGCGGCTCCAGCTGGTCGACCGCCAGCCAGTAGCCCGTCTCGGCGCTGCAGGCCCATAGCGCGACACCCTCGGCCTCGGCGGCGAACATGTCGTGCGGCAGGCTCTTCCCGGTCGCGCGGCCGTCGAAGCGGTACTCGCGCAGGGTCGAGGCGATGCCGCCGTCGGCGGTCAGGAAGCGCTCGTCGGCGATCAGCAGCCGCTGGCGCGACGGGTCGCCGGCGATCGACTCAACCACGTGCAGCGCGTCGGCGCCGGTGTCGCCGAACGAACCCGCGTAGCGGCTATGCAGCCGGCCGTCGGCGTCGTGGCGCACCCGGTAGCGACGCACGCGCTGGTCGAGCTCGGCCGCCGGCGGGACCACGTCGTAGCGCTCGCCATACATGAAGTTGTCGGTGACGTAGACCTCCAGCTCACCCGGCGCGATCTCGTTGATCCACAAGCCGTACGGACTGCGCAGCTCGGCGTGACCGAAGCTGCCGGTCGGCTCGAACCCGGGCAACGCGAGCACCTGCACGCGACGGTTGTCGCGCTCGGCCACGAACAGGTGGTCGCCATGCACCGCCACGCCGTTGGGGCGGTCGAACCGGCCCTCCCCGGTACCCGGCCCGCCCACGGCGCGCAGCTGCTCGCCGCTGTCGGCGTCGAACACGAGCAGGCGATCACTCGATTTGGCAGTGGCGATCAGCCAGGTGCCGCCGTCCGGGGTCGGCCAGGTCGCGAGCGAGTCGAGCTCGTCGCCCGGCGCGGCGTGTGCGAGGTAACGCTCGGTGAGCGTCACCGGCGCGGGACCGATGGCGGACGTGGAAGCCGGATCCACCACAGGAGCGCCGCCGGGAGCGGGGGAATGGAGCGGCGTGGCGCAGGCCGCGAGCAGCAGGACAGGCGCGAGCAGGGGAAGACGCAGGTTCATGGGCGCGAAGTGTAAGTGCTGCCCGCGGATTTGAACGGGCCGGAAATGGCGACATGGAACCGATTTTATAGATCGCTTCATACGCATGAAGCGATTGACATGATGCGGAGCCGCGAGCAGAATCCGCCGCACATCCATCGAGACCGGCTGAGGGACAGGCCCTTTGAAGCCGGGGCAACCCAGCGGCGCGCAAGCGTCGCGAAGGTGCCAATTCCTGCGGACGCCGGCTGGCCGGTCTCCGGAAGATGGTTGCGCGCGGTCCCTGCGGGGAGCGCGTGTGCCCGTCAGCTCGATGGCTCCGTCCCTCAAAGGAAGCCACCATGAGCCTGCAGATCCTTTCCGTTCCGTCCCCGCCCCGCTCCGGCCCGGCTGCCGCCCGGGTCGTCGGTAACGCACTGGACGCCGCGTGCGCGACCCGCGTCGGCACCCCCCCGGTCGCCCGCGGTGAGATCGACGTTGTCCTCGACCTGCGCCATGCCGGTCGCCGTGCGCTGACGCTCCGCTACGAGCGGTTCGGCGATGCGACGCTGCCGACGGTTTTCGTCGCTGGCGGCATTTCGGCCGACCGCCACGTCGCCGCCAGCGCCGCGCTGCCCGGCCGCGGCTGGTGGGACGCGCAATGCGGCGACGGCAAGGCGCTGGACCCGCGCCGGCACAGCGTGCTCGCGTTCGACTGGCTGGGTGCGGACGGATGCCTAGACGTGCCGCTGGACCCGGCCGACCAGGCCGACGCCATCGCGGCCCTGCTGGACGCACTGCGGGTCGAGCGCCTGCAGGCGTTCATCGGTTGCTCCTACGGCGCAATGGTGGGATTGCAGTTCGCCGCCGCCCATTCCGATCGGCTTGCGCGACTGGTCGCCATCAGCGGCTGCCACCGCTCCCACCCGCACGCGAGTGCGTGGCGCGCGCTGCAGCGACGCGCGGTCGCGCTGGGCGCATTGCAGTGCGACGACAGTCACGGCCTTGCGCTTGCGCGCCAGCTGGCAATCCTCAGCTACCGCACGCCGGCGGAATTCGACCGGCGCTTCGAGGCCGCCACGGTGGTCGGCGACCGGGTACGTGTGGGGGCCGAGGACTACCTCGACCATTGCGGCGCGACGTTCGCCAACCGCTTCGCGCCGACCGCGTTCGTACGCCTGTCGGAGTCGATCGACCTGCAGGCGCTCAACCCCGAATCGATCCGGGTCCCGGTGACGGTGGTGGCGGTCGCCGACGACCGGCTGGTTCCGGTGTCCGATGCGGTCGAGCTGGCCGAGCGCCTGCGCGGCGACACCCGCCTGCATATCCTGCAGTCGCTGTATGGCCACGATGCCTTCCTGAAGGAGGGGCCGGCGATCTCCGCCATCCTCTCCGAGGCGCTGGCCGGCCAGGAGGTGGCGGCATGAGCGTCGACCCGCTCCAGGTCCCCGCAAGCGCCGGCCGCGGGTGTACCACCGCGGTGCGCGCCGGGATCGACCATGACACCGCGTTCGGTGCGGTGACCCCGCCGCTGGTGCTGTCGAGCAACTTCAGCTTCGCCGGCTTCGGCGAGAAGCGCAGCTACGACTACAGCCGGAGTGGCAACCCGACGCGCGACCTATTGGGCGATGCGCTGGCCGAGCTGGAGGGCGGTGCGGGTGGCGTGGTAACCGCCAGCGGCATGGCGGCGATCGCGCTGGTGCTGCACGCGCTGCTCAAGCCCGGCGACCGCCTGGTCGTACCGCACGACGGATACGGCGGCAGCTGGCGGCTGTTCAATGCACTCGCCGACAAGGCGGCGTTCGAACTGGTCACGGTCGACCTGACCGACCCGCGTGCACTGGCCGGGGCACTGGCCGAGCGGCCGGCCGTGGTGTGGATCGAGACGCCGTCCAACCCGCTGCTGCGCATCACCGACCTGCGTTTCGTTATCGAGGCCGCGCATGCCGCCGGCGCGCTGGCGGTGGTCGACAACACCTTCCTGTCGCCGGCGCTGCAGCAGCCGCTCGCGTTCGGCGCCGATGTCGTGGTGCACTCGACCACCAAGTACATCAACGGCCACAGCGACGTGGTCGGCGGCGCGGTGGTGTCGGCCAACATGGGCCTGCACGAGCGCCTGTCGTGGTGGGCCAACTGCCTGGGCATCACCGGCTCCCCGTTCGACAGCTTCATGACGCTGCGCGGACTGCGCACGCTCGATGCCCGCCTGCGCGTCCACCAGGAGAACACCGCGGCGCTGGTCGAGTTGCTGGACGGCCACGCAGCCGTGCGCGCACTGCATTGGCCGGGCCGCGTCGCACATCCGGGTCATCTGATCGCCGCCCGTCAGCAAAGCGGATTCGGCGCGATGCTCAGCGTGGAAATCGAAGGCGGCGAGGCCGGTGTCCGGGCCTTCCTCGACGGGCTGCGCTGCTTCACCCTGGCCGAGTCGCTCGGCGGGGTGGAAAGCCTGGTCGCGCACCCGGCGACCATGACCCACGCGGCAATGCCCCCCGAAGCGCGCGTGGCCGCCGGCATCGGCGACGGGCTGTTGCGTTTCTCGGTCGGGATCGAACACGCCGACGACCTGCGGGCCGATATCGCCGCGGCGCTGGACCGGGTTGTCGCGCTGCAGGGGCAGCCGAAACGGAGCAGCCGATGAGCGTGCATATCGCGGCAGTGCGCGCGCCGCGTTCAACCCGGCGCACCCCGGAGGTGCGACTCGCACTGCTTGGCACCGGCACGGTCGGCACCGCCGTGCTGCACCGGCTGGCCGCGCTGCAGGACGAAGGGCATGGCGCGGGCCTGTCGCTTTGCTATGCGGGCAACTCGCGCTTCGCGGCGCGTTCGGCAGACGGCCTGTGTCCACGCACGATGACCGGCCTGGCGACGAGGCCCGTACGCGGTGGTGAACCGCCCGCGCTCGCCCGGATCGACGACGCGCTGTGCGGCCCGGCCCCGCGCATCGTGCTCGACGCCACGGCCAGCGACGCGGTTGCCGCGCAGCACGCAGGCTGGTTATCGCGTGGCATCCATGTGGTGACGGCCTGCAAGCTCGGGCAGGGCACGTCGCTGCAACGCTGGCGCGCCATCAATGCCGCCAGCCAGTCCGCCGGCAGCCACTACGGCGACAGCGCCACCGTCGGCGCCGGGCTGCCCCTGCTGCGTTCGATCCGCGACCTGCGGGCCGGTGGCGACCGCATCCACGCGGTTGCCGGCGTGCTCTCCGGATCGCTGGCGTGGCTGTTCAACCATTACGACGGCAAGCGGCCGTTCTCGGGCTTCGTGCGTGACGCCCGCGACGCGGGCTACACCGAACCCGACCCCCGCGAGGACCTGTCGGGCGAGGACGTACGACGCAAGTTGCTGATCCTGGCCCGCGCCGCCGGCGTGGAGCTGGAGGCCGACGCGGTCGAGGTCGGATCGCTGGTGCCGCCGGACCTGGCACAGGTAGAGGCAGACGAACTCGACACCCGGCTCGAAGCGCTCGACCGGCCGCTGCGCGAGCGCTTCGCCGAGGCGTATCGCCGTGGCGAGAAGCTGCGTTTCATCGCCCGGCTTCAGGACGGCCGTGCGCGCGTCGGGCTGGAGTCGCTGGCCGACGACCACCCTTTGTGCGGCGGAACCGGTACCGACAACCGGCTAGCGATCTGGTCCGACCGCTACGGCACGCAGCCGCTGGTGATCCAGGGCCCCGGTGCCGGGGCCGGCGTCACCGCGGCGGCGCTACTGGACGATGCGTTGCGCATCGCCGCACAGTCCGGGGCGATCAGCACTCGATGACGTTGACCGCGAGGCCTCCGCGGCTGGTTTCCTTGTACTTGTCCTTCATGTCGTTGCCGGTGTCGCGCATCGTCTTGATGACCTTGTCCAGCGAGACCTTGTGCTTGCCGTCGCCGCGCATCGCCATGCGGCTGGCATTGATGGCCTTGACCGAGCCCATCGCGTTGCGCTCGATGCAGGGAATCTGCACCAGGCCGCCGATCGGGTCGCAGGTCAGCCCGAGGTTGTGCTCCATGCCGATCTCGGCGGCGTTCTCAATCCGGCTCGGGCTGCCGCCGAGCGCCGCGGTCAACCCCGCGGCGGCCATCGAGCAGGCCACGCCGACCTCGCCCTGGCAGCCGACTTCCGCGCCCGAGATGCTGGCGTTCTCCTTGTAGAGGATGCCCACCGCGGCCGCGGTCAGCAGGAAGTCGCGCACGCCCTGCAGGTTAGCGCCGGGGATGAAGTGGTCGTAGTAGTGCAGCACCGAGGGGATAATGCCGGCCGCGCCGTTGGTCGGCGCCGTCACCACGCGGCCGCCTGCGGCGTTCTCCTCGTTGACCGCCAATGCGAACAGGTTCACCCAGTCCAGCATCGTCAAGGGGTCCTCGGTCGCGGCTTCCGGCCGCGCGACCAGCTCGGCGTGCAGCAGTGGCGCGCGCCGGGTGACGTGCAGTCCGCCCGGCAGCGTGCCGGACGAACGGATGCCGCGGTCCACGCACGAGCGCATCGCCGCCCAGATCTCGTCGAGCCCGGCGTCGATCTCTGCGCGCGTACGCCAGACCTGCTCATTGGCATACATGAGTTCGGCGATCGTGATGCCGTGGGCCGCCACCTGCGCCAGCAGCTCGTCGCCCGAGTTGAACGGGTAGGGCACGTCGGTCGTGTCGGCCACGATCCGGTCCTCGGCCGCCTCGTCCTGGTTGACCACGAAGCCGCCACCGACCGAGTAGTAGTCGCGCGTCGCAATCACTTCGCCATGCGTGTCGTAGGCGGTGAAGCGCATGCCGTTGGTGTGGAACGGCAGCTTCTGGCGCTTGTTCATGATGAGGTCGTGCTTCTCGTCGAAGCCGATCTCGTGGCGGCCGAACAACCGGATCCGCTTGCTCGCGCGGATGCGCTCGAGCGCCGACGGGATCACGTCCGGGTCGATCAGGTTGGGCCAGTGGCCCTCCAGCCCCATCAGCACCGCCTTGTCGGTACCGTGGCCGCGGCCGGTCAGGGCGAGCGAACCGAACACCTCGGCGCGCACCCGCGCGGTCCGCGCGAGGTCGCTGCCGTCACCCGCGCCGCCCTCGATCAGCCAGCGCTCGATGAACCGCGCGGCCGCCCGCATGGGGCCCACGGTGTGCGATGAGCTCGGCCCGATGCCGATCTTGAACAGGTCGAACGTGCTGACAGCCACTGCGCCGATGCTCCCGCCGACGGTGTCGGCCACGGGGCCGGTCGGGGGACGCGGCCATGGGCGGGTATTCTACGGCCCCGCGCTCGCCGCTTAAGGCTTTGCCAGCCGTTTCTCCATGCCCGACGCCGCCACCGA
The DNA here is from genome assembly GCF_046638635.1 of Lysobacter zhanggongensis. Taxonomy (NCBI): domain Bacteria; kingdom Pseudomonadati; phylum Pseudomonadota; class Gammaproteobacteria; order Lysobacterales; family Lysobacteraceae; genus Lysobacter; species Lysobacter zhanggongensis. Next base: position 45,171 of record NZ_JBJXHK010000001.1, on the reverse strand, counting down.
TGCACCCGTGCTGGTCCTGTTCCAGCGTGATGACTGCCACCTGTGCGACCTCGCGCTGGAGGTACTGGCCGCGGCGCACTCGCCCGAATTCGAGAGCGTGTTCATCGACGGGGACGCGTCGCTGGAGGATCGCTACGGCGCGCGCGTGCCGGTGTTGCGCGCCCCGGCCGCCGGTCGCGAGCTCGACTGGCCGTTCGACGTGGCGGGCGTGCGTCGTTTCCTCGTGGACGCGCCGGACGAACCGGACGTGCCGCGGCCTCCGACGCGGTGAGGATCAGTCGACCGGCTGCAACCGTACCTTCGTGCTGATCGCAACCGGGTTGGGCAACAGCGACAGGTCGGCCCAGTCGCCACCGCCGACATTGAAGTCGAGCCGCTGCACCGTCGCCTTCCCGTCAAGCACCGCGGTCGCGCCATCGGTGAACGTGAATGTCAGCGTGACCGGATGGACGACGCCGCGCAGGCTCAACTCGCCGTCCGCGGCGTAGCGGCCATCGCCCAGGTCGCGGAATCCACTGGCGGTATAGCGCGCCTGCGGGAACTTCGACACCGCAAAGAAGTCCGGTCCCTTCAGGGTCGAGTCGCGGTCGGCGTTGGCGGTGGTCGCGCTGGCAAGCGGGATCACGACGTCGAGCCGGGCCGCCGCGGGATCGGCCGGATCAAAACTGAGCGTGGTGGTGAACTGGCCGAAGTGGCCGCTGAACACCTCACCGTCGTACTGCGTCGCGAACGCCAGCGTGGAACCGGGGGCCTGCACGTAATCGGCAGCAGATGCCGGTGCGACGGCCAGCAGCAGGGCGGCGGCGGACACGGGCACGGAAAGGCGGGCAACGGCGGGACGCGACATCAGGAAACTCCGGGATCGGTGGGGCGACGGCGCCGCGGCAGCATCCGCCGCAGGGTGTCGTCGCGCTGGAAGACATGGTGGTAGAACGCCGCGGCGGCATGGCCGATGACCACCAGCAGCAACACCCAGAACAGCCATTCATGTGCGGTCTGGCCGAAGTCGCTGAGCGCCTCGTCCGGCGGGCTGAGTTTCGGCACCTCGGCCAGGCCGTACCAGCGCAGCGGCCGCAGCCCGCTGGCGGAGTCGTACAGCCAGCCCGACAGCGGCATCGCCAGGATCAGCGCGTACAACAGCCAGTGGGTCACCGACGCCACCCGCGCCTGCCACGTCGGCGTGCCCGGCAGCGGCCGCGGCGCGCCGGCGTAGAACCGCCAGCCCAGCCGCAGCACCACCAGCGCCAGCACGGTCAGCCCGGTCGACTTGTGCATGTCGTACACCCAGAAGTACTTCGGCGACCGCGGCAGGCTGTCCAACGACAGGCCGACCACCGACAGCACCACCAGCAGCACGACGATCACCCAGTGCAGCAACTGGCTGACGCCGCCCCAGTGGTCGGGTGGATTCTTCCAGCTCATGGTTGTTCCCCTGGCGCGGTGGTGTCGTGGTTGGTCGGTCCTGCCTGCGCTTCGCTGAACAGGCGTTCGGCGAACGAGCGGCTGGCGCGGGTGGCTTCGGCTTCGATGCGCAGCTCAACCGTGTCGCCGATCATCGACGGCCACGCATCGAGGCCATGCGCGCTGCGACTGAGCGTGGCGGTCGCGGAAAAACCGGCGGTCTGCCGGAACGGCGGCATCGGGTGGCGCTCGACCGCGTTGGCGGTGACCTGCATGCACAGCGGGCGGGTGACACCGCGCAGGGTGAGGTCCCCGCACACTTCCGCCCGGCGCGGGTCGAGCGCGGTGACGGTGTTGGAGACGAAGCGCGCGGTGGGGTGGGTGTCGCCATCGAGCAGGTTGGGCGCGAGCGCCGCCCGGTTCCAGCCGGCGTCGCCGAGGTCGAGCCGCGTGATCGGTAGTTCGACCACCAGCCGGGCTCCGTCCCACTCGCCGGGCGTGTAGAGCAGGCCGCCCTCGCTGCCCGAGACGGTGCCGATGGCGCTGGAGAAGCCGGCATGCGAAACCGCGAACACCACCCGCGTGTGGACCGGGTCGAGCTTCCACGCGTCCGGTTCGGCGGCCTGGGCGGTTCCGCCGAAGCCCGCGACGCAGGCGAGCACCGCCACCGCAAGGCGACGCAGGCACACGGTTGCAGCGGCATGGAGGGCGGAAGACGGCATGCCCGGGATTCTAGGCGCTGCTGTCGGGCCGCGCCCACAGGGCGGTGGTACGGACCGTTTCAGCCATGACTTGCCGCGCGCCGCCCGATCGCCGAGGCTGTCGCCAGGGGAGGCGGCCTGGCCGCCGCGCGTAACCATGGAGGGGACGATGCGCATTGCGAACCGTAAGGCGGCGCTGGCCGCAGGACTGATTCTGGGCGTGGCGGCGGCGTCGGCCGCGGGTGCCACGCCTCCGGCTGCCTCGAGCGTGCAGCCGTCGATCCCCGAGATGCCTACCTTGCGCCATGTCGACGTTGCCGACGGGCTGCCGTCGAGCAACATCAACAGCCTCGCGCGCGACCCCGGCGGCTACCTGTGGCTGGCCACCACCGACGGGCTGGCACGTTACGACGGCATCGGCATGCGGGTCTGGCGCCACGTGCCCGACGACCCGGAATCGCTGCCTGGCAACTACCTCACGGTGCTCCACGTCGCGCCCGACGGCCGCGTCTGGGTCGCGCCGGAAGGCCGCGGGCTGAGCGTGCTCGATCCCGCCGCCGGCGACGGGTTCCGCCACTACCGCAGCGCGACCCACCCGGCGATGGGCAGTGACGAGGTCTGGGCGATCGCCAGCCAGGGTGGCGCGCTGTGGTTCGGGACGTTCGGCGGCGGCCTGCACCGGCTCGACGCCGATGGCGGCATCACGCGGCACGTCTCGCGCGAGGGCGACCCGCGCAGCCTGCCGTCCGACATCGTGCTTTCGCTCAACGTCGATGCGCACGGCGACCTTTGGATCGGCACGACCGCGGGGCTGGCGCGCTGGACCGGCGAGGGATTCGAGCGGGTGCCACTGCCCGGCGCGTCACCGGCGCCGACGGTGTTCTCGGCCACGCCGGTCGGCGACAGCCTGTGGGTGGGCGCGAGCACCGGCCTGTTCGAGCTGACCGGCGACCACCGTTGGCGGCAACCGGCGTGGTCGCCGATGTTCGAGTACCCCAATGCGGTGTTCGGGGTGCTGGCGGGGCGACGTGGGGAGCTGTGGCTGGCCAGCCACCGCCAGTTGTGGCGGACCGCCGGTGGCGAAGTGCCGGTGCCGGTGCCGGTCGGCGCCAAGGGCCCGGTGCTGCCGATGTACCAGATGCTCGTACAGCCCGACGGCGCGATGTGGTTCCCGGTGCCCGGTGTCGGGCTCGGTTACCTTCAGCCGGACTGGCGGCGGATCGCACAGTTCCGCGGCGCCGGCGACGGACTCGCGGCGGGGTTCTATCCCGCGGTCGCGGTGGCGCGCGACGGCGGTGTGTGGCTGGGCGGCGAGCGTGGTGAGCTGGAGCGGCTCGGGCGCGATGGCGCGGCGACGCCGGCGGGCAACGCATTGCTGGAGCGCCTGGGGGGTGCCCAGGCGATGTCGCTGCTGGAAGCCGCGGATGGCGCGTTGTGGCTCGGCCAGCGCCGGACCCTCTTCCGGCTCGACCTCCATCGTGGCCGCGTTGCGAGCTGGTCCGCCGGCGACGGCCCCGATGACGCCCTCGCCGGGCCGGTCGACCTGATCGCGCAGGCACCCGACGGCACGGTCTGGGTGTCGTTCGCCGGTGCCGGCCTGCAGCAGCGCAACCCGGCCACCGGCGCGCTGCTGGCGACGGTGGTGCCGGGTCCGGAGCAGGGGCTGGGCATGGGAGATACGGAAGCGCTGGTGTTTGATCCCGGCGGCCGGGCCTGGATCGCCACGGCGCAGGGCGTGCGGCGGTGGGATGGCGACAGCGGCCGGTTCGAGGCGCCCGCGGGCATCGCCGTCGATGACCGCGTGTTCGCGCTCGGTTTCGCGCCTGACGGAAGCCTGTGGCTGCAGCGGCTGTCCGGACTGGAGCAGTACCGCGCGACGGGTGACACCTGGCACCGCGTCGCCCATGCCGGCACCGCGCAGGGCATTCCCGCCGCCGAAGCCGCCGGCTTGCAGGTCGACCGCGACGGGCGCGTGTGGCTGGCGACCCGCCGCGGGCTGTTCCGCTGGGACCCGGGCAGCGACCATGCGCGGCGGTTCGGGTTGCCCGATGGCCTGTCGAGCCAGGAGTTCGTCGACCGCAGCCTGGTGCTGTCGGAAGACGGCGTGCTGACCGCGGCGCTGGCCGACGGCGGCGTGGTGATGGTCGACACGTGCGTGCCAGATCCGCCGCCGCGGCAATCACCCCTGCACGTCGACCGGGTGGAGGTGCGGCGGCAGGGCGACTGGGTCGCGCTTGACCCGCGCGCTTCCCTGCAGGTCGGCCCCTCCGACCGGGAGCTGCGCGTACAGCTGCGCCTGCTCTCGTTCGACGACCCGCAGGCCAACCGCTACTACACGCGGCTCGATGGTTACGACGACGACTGGGTGTCGCACGGTGCAAGCGGCGAACGCGTGCTTGCGGGGCTGCCACCGGGTGCGCACGTGCTCCGCGCGCGGGCGATCGATGCGTCCGGCAATGTGGCCGACGAGCAGGTGCTGGCCTTCACCGTGCAACCGCCGTGGTGGCGCACCGGCTGGGCTGCGGCCGGCGCCTTCGGGCTGCTGCTGTTGCTGTTGTGGGCTGCCGCCGACCGATACCGCGCACGCCTGCGCCAGCGCCACGCGTGGCAGCGCGCCGAGCACGAGCACGAGGTCTCCCGCCAGGCGTCGCTGGCCAAGACCCGCTTCCTCGCCACGCTCGGCCACGAGGTCCGTACCCCGATGACCGGCGTGCTGGGCATGACCGAGCTGCTGCTGGACACCTCCCTGGCGCCGGTGCAACGCAACTACGCCCAGTCCATCCGCGACGCCGGGCAGCACCTGCTGCGACTGGTCAACGATGCACTGGACCTCGCCCGTATCGAGTCGGGCAAGCTCGCCCTGGCCGAGCAACCCTTCGACCTGCGCGCGCTGGTCGACGAGGTCGTGGCCATGATCGAACCGTTGGCGCGGGCGCGGGGCCTCGCGTTCCGGCTCGAGATCGCCAACGACGCGCCGCGCAATCTCCTCGGCGACCCGGTCAGGGTGCGGCAGATCCTGCTCAATCTGCTGGGCAACGCGATCAAGTTCACCGGCGAGGGCTGGGTGGCGCTGGAAGTGGGCAGCGCTGGCGACACGGACGTGGTCCTGTGCGTCGCCGACAGCGGCCCCGGACTCAACACCGAGCAGCAGGCGCGGCTGTTCCGCCGTTTCGAACAGGCCGACGGCGCGCGAACGGCCGCGCGTTATGGGGGCAGTGGGCTGGGCCTGGCGATATGCCAGGAGCTGGCCGCGGCAATGGACGGCGCGATCACGGTCGACAGCAGCCCGGGCAATGGCACGCGGTTCGAGGTGCGCCTTCCACTGCCCCGTGTGGAACCGCCCGCCCGCCCGGTGTCGGACGGACCGGTCCCGGTAGTGCCGCACAAGGTGCTGCTGGTGGAGGATGACGCGATGGTGGCCGAGGTGATCACCGGCCTGTTGCGCGCGCAGGGCCACACCGTCGTGCATGCGGGGCACGGACTGGCGGCACTGGCCGAGGTGGCGTCGGGTGGTTTCGACGTCGCGCTGCTGGACCTGGACCTGCCCGGCATGGACGGTCTCGCGCTGGCGCGGCAACTGCGCGGGCAGCGGTTCGACGCGCGACTGGTGGCCGTCACCGCCCGCGCGGAGGCGGAGGTGGAGCTGCTGGCGCAGGCGGCCGGTTTCGACAGCTTCCTGCGCAAGCCGGTCACCGGCGCGATGCTGCGCGCCGCGCTCGAGGCCGGCGACGCGGATCTCGCCCGCGGAGCACTCGATTACGCGTAGGCCGGCACGAGCCGGCTACGCGCCGGGGCCGTGGGTGTCAGCGCGACGTCGGCCCGCTGCCGAACAGCACCCGGCGCTCTTCGTCCGACATCGGCCTGTCGCGCTTGTACGCGTCGCCTTCGACGTAGGTGCGTTGCGCCGCCGGACGCTCGTTGATGGCATCGAACCAGCGGTGCAGGTTCGGGAACGCGGCCAGGTCCTGGCCATGCGATTCGTACGGCCGGATCCACGGGTGGCAGGCCATGTCGGCGATGGAATAGTCACCGGCGATGTATTCGCGGTCGGCCAGGCGCCGGTCCAGCACGCCGTACAGCCGCGCGGTTTCGCGGACGTAGCGGTCGATCGCGTAGGGCACTTTTTCCGGCGCGTAGATGTTGAAGTGGCCGTTCTGCCCGGCCATCGGGCCCAGCCCGCCCATCTGCCAGAACAGCCACTGCAACACCGCGGCGCGACCGCGCAGGTCGGGCGGGAGATACCGGCCGGTCTTTTCGGCCAGGTACAGCAGGATCGCGCCGGATTCGAACATCGACCACGGGTCGCCGCCGCCAGCGGGGGCGTGGTCGACGATCGCCGGGATGCGGTTGTTGGGGGCGATGGCCAGGAAGGCAGGCTCGAACTGGTCGCCGCGGCCGATGTCGACCGGCAACTCCCGGTAGGCCAGGCCGGTCTCCTCGAGCATCAGCTTGACCTTGTGCCCGTTGGGCGTCGGCCAGTAGTGCAGGTCGATCATCGGATCACCTCGCGCTCAATTCGTGCACGGCCTCGACCAGCACCGCTACGTGCGCGGGGTCCATGTCCGGCGACATGCCGTGGCCGAGGTTGAACACGTGGCCCTCGCGCGACCCGCCGTTGCCGTCGCGGTAGCTGTCGAGTGCGCGGCCGACCTCGGTGCGGATCGCCTCCGGGCTGGCGTACAGGGTGACCGGATCGAGGTTGCCCTGCAGGGCGACCTTGCCGCCGGCCCGGCGCGCCGCCTCGCCCAGTTCGATGGTCCAGTCCACGCCGACCGCATCGGTCCCGCTGGCGGCCAGGTCGGCCACGTGCGGGCCGTTGCCCTTGCCGAACAGGATCAGCGGCGTGCGATCGGTACCTTCGCCGCGTTCGAGTTCGGCCGCGATGCGCTTGAGGTAGCGCAGCGAGAACTCGCGGTACATCGCAGGCGACAGCACGCCGCCCCAGGTATCGAACACCTGCAGCGCCTGCGCGCCCGCCGCGCGCTGCGCCGAGAGGTAGGCGATCACCGCATCGGTGGTGACCTCCAGCAGGCGGTGCATCGCCGCCGGGTCGTTGAGCGCGAGCGACTTCACCCGGGCGAAGTCCTTGCTGCCGCCGCCCTCGACCATGTAGCAGGCCAGCGTCCACGGGCTGCCGGAGAAACCGATCAGCGGCACGCTGTTGTCCAGCTCGCGGCGGATGGTCGAGACCGCGTCAGTCACGTAGCGCAGGTCGCTCCCCATGTCGGGCACGCCCAGCCGCGCGATGTCGGCGGCGGTGCGGACCGGTCGCTCGAACTTCGGGCCCTCGCCCTCGACGAAGTACAGCCCCAGCCCCATCGCGTCGGGCACGGTGAGGATGTCGGAGAACAGGATCGCCGCGTCCAGCGGGAACCGGCGCAGCGGCTGCAGGGTGACCTCGCAGGCCAGTTCCGGGTTCTTGGCCATCGCCAGGAAGCTGCCGGCGGCCTTGCGCGTCGCGCGGTACTCCGGCAGGTAGCGTCCGGCCTGGCGCATCAGCCACACGGGCGTGCAGTCCACGGGCTCGCGGCGCAGGGCACGCAGGAATCGATCGTTACGGGGCTGGGTGGTCAATGACGGGTCCTCGGTCTGCGTGCGCCCGCCGCGGCGCATGGGGCCTGCATGGTAAGCCGTGGCGGCGTGGAGCGGCCTGCGCCCGGGGCCCGAAGGACAGGATGCAGCGTTCCGCCTCAGCGGCGACCGTCGGTGCCCTGGCTGAACATCAACTGGAATCCGCGCTTGAGTTGCTGGTCGCGCGCCTGCTCCAGCGCCTGCAGCGCGCTGTCGTGGTCGAGGAACTGCTCACGACGCACCTGGCTGCGGCCGCCGATCTGGCCGGTCTCGCGCACCAGGGTCCAGCCGCCAAGCAGGTCGGGCTGCAGCATCAGCTGCACGAAGCGCGGGGCTTCGGGGCCATCGGGGCGTTGTTGCAGGAGCAGGCGCATGGGCCGGGATTGTACGGGCCCGCCCGCCCGGCGGTGTCGACACCGGCGCTATTCCGACAGCACCGCGAGCACCGCGTGGTCCTGCACCCCGGCGACGACGCGCGCCGCACCGGCCCGGTCCCACAGCACGAACCGGATGCCGCCGGCATCGGCCTTCTTGTCCAGCCGCATGCGTGCCAGCAGCGCCGCCGGCGCCAGGCCGGTCGGGAGCCGGGTCGGAAGGCCCAGTCGCTCCAGCAGGGCGGCCAGGCGCTCGGCATCGGCCGCCGGCGCAAGGCCCAACCCGGCTGACAGCCGTGCGGCCAGCACCATTCCGATGGCGACGGCCTCGCCATGGTTCAGCCCGTCGCCCGCGCCGGCGTAACCCTGCGCGGACTCGATCGCGTGGCCGAAGGTGTGGCCGAAGTTCAGCAGGGCACGGTCGCCGCGTTCGTACGGGTCACGCGCGACAACTTCGGCCTTGTACTGGCAGGACTCGGCGATCGCCCGGGCCAGCGCATCGCTGTCGCGTGCGAGCAGCGCCGCGGCATGGTCCTCGAGCCAGTCGAGGAACCCGGCATCGAAGATCGCCCCGTACTTGACCACTTCGGCCAGGCCCGCGCGCAGCTCGCGGTCGGGCAGGGTGTGCAAAGTGGCGGTGTCGGCAAGCACCGCGCGCGGGGGATGGAACGCGCCCGCCAGGTTCTTGCCGGCCGGCAGGTCGACCGCGGTCTTGCCGCCCACCGACGAGTCGACCATCGCCAGCAGCGTGGTCGGCAACTGCACGACGTCGACCCCGCGCATCCAGCACGCGGCGGCGAACCCGGCGAGGTCGCCGACCACGCCGCCGCCGAGCGCCAGCACCGTGGCATCGCGGGTCGCGCCCAGCGCGGCAAGCGCGTCGAGCACCTCGCCGAACCGCGCGAGGGTCTTCTCGTGCTCGCCGGCCGGCATGACATGGCGTGCGACCGAGAGATCGGGGCGCGCATCGCGCAGCGCTCGCTCAACCGTCCCCGCATGCAGCGGCGCGACATGGGTGTCGGTGACCAGCAGCACGTGGCGCCCGCGTACGTGCGTGAGCAACTGCCGGCCATCGCCAAGCAGGCCTTCGCCGATCGTGATCCGGTACGGCGGTGCACCACCGACGTCGACCACGCGTGTCGCGCTCATGCGGCGGCCCCACGCTGCCAGCGACGGCCCAGCTCGAGCGCCAGGCGGGCGGCGGCTTCGGCCGCTTCGAGGCCCTCGGTATCGAACTCCAGGTCGGCGACCTCGCGATACAGCGGCGTGCGGGCGACGGCCATCGACCGCAGCACTTCGTCGCGGTCATGGCGCTGCAGCAGTGGGCGGGTGTGATCGCGGGCGAGGCGCTCCAGTTGCCGGGCCGGCGTGACCTGCAGGTGCACCACGTAGCCGCGGCGTCGCAGCAATGCACGGTTCGCGGCATCGAGCACCGCGCCGGCGCCGGTCGCCACCAGCACGCCGTCGTCCGCCAGCAGCTCCGCGAGCATCGCCGACTCCCGCTCGCGGAACCCGGCCTCGCCCTCGCACTCGAAGATGGTCGCCACGCTGGCGCCGGTCTGCTGCTCGATCGCCCGGTCGCAATCGGCCAGCCGCAGGTCGAAGTGTTCGGCCAGGCGGCGGCCGATGCAGCTTTTGCCGGCGCCGGTCGGCCCGACCAGGATGAGGTTGGCGGCGGGGTTCATGCGGCCGATTGTAGGGCGACGGTACCGCCCCGTAGCGACTTCTTAACACCGGCCGCCCTAGCGTGGCCCTACCGGTCGCAGCCGCGCCCGGACCGATGGAAGGAGAGTGCCATGGCAGTCGCGAAGGTGATCGAACTCAACGCATCGTCGTCCAAGAGCATGGAGGACGCCGTGCAGGTGGGCCTGCGCAAGGCCGCCGAGTCGGTCAAGGGCATCAAGGGCGCGTGGGTCAAGGAGGTCAAGGTGGTGACCTCCGACGACGGCACGATCACCGAATGGCGGGTCGACATGAAGGTGACCTTCGTCGTCCAGTAACCGGGCGGAAGGCCGGGTGCGCGGCGTGCACCCGCGCCGCCGTCCGGTGACAATGCCGGCATGGAAACTCCCGACCTGCTGCGCGACGCGCTCGCGACCTTCGACGAACTGTTCGCCCAGGCACGGACCGCCGGCGAACCCGACCCGACCGCAATGGTGGTCGCCACCGCCGGCCTCGATGCGCGGCCGTCGGCGCGCACGGTGCTGATGAAGGCGCACGACGCGCGCGGATTCGTCTTCTACACCCACCTTGACGGTCGAAAGGGGCGCGAACTGCAGACCAATCCCCAGGCGGCGCTGCTGTTCCACTGGCCGCGCGTGCAGGAGGGGGTGCAGGTGCGCATCGAGGGGCCCGTGGAACTGGTGTCCGACGACGAGGCCGACGCCTACTTCGCCAGCCGCCCGCGCGGCAGCCAGGTCGGCGCATGGGCGTCCAAGCAGTCCGAGACGATGGAGACCCGGCAGCGCTTCGAAGAGCGCATCGCCGAGGTAGAGGCCGAGTTCCAGGGACGCGACATCGCGCGTCCGCCGCGGTGGTCGGGCTTGAGGGTGCGGCCGATGGTGATCGAGTTCTGGTACGCCCGCGGCCATCGCCTGCATGAGCGCACGGTTTACGAAAGCGACGTGGCCGGCGTCTGGTCCAAGCGGATGCTGTATCCGTGACCGGACCGCGGCGCATCGTCTGCCTGACCGAGGAGCCGACCGAAACCCTGTACGCCCTCGGCGAGCAGGACCGCATCGTCGGCATCAGCGGCTTCACCGTACGGCCGGCGATCGCCCGCAAGCAGAAGCCGAAGGTCAGCGCCTTCACCAGCGCGAAGATCGGCGAGATCCTCAAGCTCGAGCCGGACTTCGTGGTCGGCTTTTCCGACATCCAGGCCGACATCGCCGCCGAGCTCATCCGCCACGGTGTCGAGGTGTGGATCAGCAACCACCGCAGCGTCGACGGCATCCTCGACTACATCCGCCGGCTCGGTGCACTGGTGGGCGCGTACGAACGCGCCACCGCCTACGCCGACCACCTGCAGCGCGGCCTGGATGGCATTGCCGACGCCGCCGCGCGGCTGCCGCGCCGGCCGAAAGTCTATTTCGAGGAGTGGGACGACCCGCCGATCACCGGCATCCGCTGGGTCGCCGAGCTGGTGCGCATTGCCGGGGGCGACGATATCTTCCCCGAGCGCGCGGCCGAATCGCTTGCCCGGCAGCGCATCCTCGAGGACGCCAGCGAGGTCGTGCGCCGCGCGCCGGACATCATCCTGGGGTCGTGGTGCGGGAAGAAGTTCCAGCCGGCCAGGGTCGCCGCGCGTCCGGGCTGGGACACCATCCCCGCGGTGCGCGACGGCGAGCTCCACGAGATCAAGTCGCCGATGATCCTGCAGCCCGGCCCGGCGGCGCTCACCGATGGCGTCGGTGCGATTGCCGCGATCATCCGCGACTGGGCGATCCGGCACGGCTGAGCCGACGCGCAGGCCCCGCAAGGCCGCCTTCACGCCGCCTGTGGCATACCTCCGCCATTCCACGACGAGGGAGTCCCGCCATGTTCCGCAAGTTCGTAGTCACCCCGCTGCTGATCGGTTCGCTGACGTTGTCGATGGTGGTTGCTCCCGCCACCGCGACCGCCGGGGTCATCAGCACCCAGCAGGCGCTGTCGGCCGAGATGCGCGCAGCCAAGGAAACCCAGGTCCGCAGCTCGCTCGCGCGCGACGACGTGCGCCAGGCCATGCAGCGCCTGGGCGTCGACCCCGCCGATGCCGATGCGCGCATCGCATCGCTCAGCGACGCCGAACTGGTGCGCATGCAGGGTGAGCTCGACAGCCTGCCGGCCGGCGGCGACGCGCTTGCGGTGATCGGCGTGGTGTTCCTGGTGCTGCTGATCCTGGAACTGGTCGGCGTCACCAACATCTTCAACCGGGTCTGATGCCGGCGGTTCGGACGCACGTCCGGGCCGGGCGATGGGCGGCGGTGGGCCTCGCGCTCACCGCCGCCTTGCTGTTGCCCGCGTGCTCGATCAACCCCGACTGGCAGCTCGCGCGCGGCGATGCGCCCGCAACGGCCGTGTTACTGGACGTGCCGTTCCATCCGCAGACCGAGTACCAGTGCGGCCCGGCCGCGTTGGCGACGGTGCTGGGCGCGAGCGGCGTGGCGACCAGCCCGGAGGCGCTGGTGCCGCAGGTCTACCTGCCGGGGCGCGAGGGCAGCCTGCAAATGGAGCTGGTGGCCGCGACCCGCCGCGCGGGCCGGATTCCGTATGAGGTCGAGCGCGACCCCGAGGGGTTGCTGGCCGAGGTCCACGCCGGACGCCCGGTGCTCGTGCTACAGAACCTGCTGGTGCGCAGCGTGCCCAAGTGGCATTACGCGGTGCTTGTCGGCGCGGCGCCGGCGCGCAACGAGGTCCTGCTCAACAGCGGTACCGAACGCGGATTGTCGATGCCGGCGTCGAAGTTCCTGCGCACGTGGGACTGGGCCGGCCGATGGGGCCTGGTCGCGCTGAAGCCGGGCGAGCTGCCGGCGCAGGCCGACCCGGCCCGCTACCTGGCCGCCGTCGCCGATTTCGAAGCGGTTGCGGGCGCCGGGGATGCGGCACCGGCATACCGCGCGGCGCTGGAGCGCTGGCCTGATGACCCGCGCACGCACCTCGCGCTGGGCAACCAGGCCTATGCCGCCGGCCAACTGCGCCAGGCGGCCGGGCACTACCGCACGGGCCTGCAGCACGCGGCGGACGACGCCGTGCTGGGCAACAACTACGCCAGCGTTCTCGGCGAGCTGGGGTGCCGCAAGGAAGCGCATGCAGCACTGGAACGCGCGCTGGCAACGGCCGGACAGGACAGCCGATGGCGCGCGCAGCTGGAGGAAACCCGTGCCGAGCTGGCGTCCGGCGACGTTCCGCGCAGCGACGCGTGCCGCCGCTTCGCGGATCCGCCGTAGCGCTCAGCGGCCGATATCGCGGTTGAACTGCATCCGCATCGGCGCGGCGCCGTCGCGCCGGATGTCCAGCTCGAACGACAGCGTCTCGGGCGGGTCAACCCGCAGCGTCCCGACGTGGTCGACCAGGTCGCCGGCCTGCAGCTCGCGCATCGGTATGGAGTGGCGGTTGCCGCGCAGGTCGGTCGCCGTTGCGGTGACGGTCACCGGGACCGATACCTCCTGCATCGGCGGTCCCTGGCGCACGCCGACCAGCAGCATCACGATCCCATCGCCGCGCTCGATGCCGTACTGGGCGGCGACCGCGTCGCCAAGGGCGGAGGTCTGCATCACCGTCGCCCGGACGGTGGTGTCCCCGGATTGCAGGATCGCTTCCTGGGGGGCGGCCGCGGGATTGGCCGACGGCGGAGGGGCGGCATCGCACGCGGCCAACAGCAGGAGCGGCAGTGCGAGTCGGCAGGGGGACGGGAAAGCGATGCGCATGCGATGGCCTCAGTTGTTGGCGGCTGACAGTTCGCGGCCACGCTCGGCCGCGGCAGCCACTGCCCGGTCGACCAGCTCGCGCAGGCCGCCGGTCTCAAAGGTTTCGATCGCCGCCTGGGTGGTGCCGCCCGGTGAGGTGACCTTGCGGCGTAACGCATCGGCCGGTTCGTCCAGTTCGGTGAGCATCCGTGCCGCGCCCAGCAGGGTGTGGCTGGCCAGCTGGCGCGCGGTCGCTTCCGGCAGCCCCTGCCGCACACCGGCCGCCTGCATCGCCTCCGCCAGCAGGAACACGTAGGCCGGGCCGCTGCCCGACACCGCGGTGACCGCGTCCATCTGCACCTCGTCGTCGATCCACACGACCGGGCCGACTGCCTCGATCAGGTGGCCGGACTGCTCACGCTGCCCGGCGTCGACCTGCGCATTGGCGAACAGGCCGGTGATGCCGACCCCGAGCAGGGCGGGTGTGTTCGGCATCGCCCGAACCACCGCGACATCGCCGCCGAGCCAGTCCGAAAGCTGCCGGGAGGTGATGCCGGCAGCGACCGAGATCGCCACCGGGCGCGTGGACTGCGCCACCGGGGCCAACGAGTCGCACACCGTGCGCATCACCTGTGGCTTGACCGCCAGCAACCAGATGGCGGCGCCTTCGACCGCCTCGGCCGCGGTGGCGAAGCAGCGCACGTCGAAATCGGCCTGCAGCGACTCGCGCAACGCGTCAACCGGCTCGGCAACCCGGATCCGCGCGGGATCGGCGCCGCGCGCGATCATTCCGCCGATCAGGCTGCGCGCCATGTTGCCGCCGCCGATGAAGGCGACCACGGGGGAGTCGGTCGCGGGAGTGGTGTTGGCCATGGGGGCGCCTCGGTACGGATCAGCGCCCAGTGTAAGAGCGAGTGCCGACCGCTGCCTCCCCGCTCACTTCGGCGGGCGCGCGCCAAACAGGGCGGTGCCGATGCGGACCATGGTTGCGCCCTCTGCCACCGCCACCTCGGCATCGCCGCTCATCCCCATCGACAGGGTGTCGACCGCCGGGTACTGGCCCCGCAACCGTTCGAACAACGCCCGCGCACGCCGGAACGACGGCCGCGCCAGTTCGGGGTCGTCGTGCGCGGTCGGGATCACCATCAGGCCGCGCAGGCGCAGGGTGGGGTGGGACACGATCGCCTGTGCCAGCGCGTCCATCTGGTCGGGGCGGCAACCATGCTTGCTGGCCTCGTCGTCGATGTTTACCTGCACCAGTACGTCCAGCGAACCGCGTGCCGGGTCCCGATGGCGGGCGAGGGCGTCGACCAGCCGCGGCCGGTCTACCGTCTGCACCCAGTCGAACAGCGCGGCCGCCTCCCGCGCCTTGTTGGACTGCAGGTGGCCGATCAGGTGCCACTCCAGCTTTCCCGCCGTTTCACCCAGCGCCGCCGCCTTGGCCACCGCCTCCTGCACGTAGTTTTCGCCGAACGCGCGCTGCCCGGCCGCGGCCAGCGCGGCGACCGCCTCGGCCGGCTGGGTCTTGCTGACCGCCAGCAACCGCGGCACTGGCCGGTCCGCCGTGTCGGCCGCGTTCCGCAACCGGAGGGAAACCGCGTTCAGCAATCGGGTCGACACGTGGCGTCCTTTCTGGTGCTGGGGGTGAATGGGGGGTGGCGGCGGGAAACCGCGCCGCGACCGGAAACCTGTGACATCAGGCTGGATTGGCGCCGCGACTCGGGGGCTATACTGCCGGGCAGGGGCTTTTCGTGCATCAGTCAACCGCCACCGGCGACGCCGGGCGGGCTGGCCGGTGGACACCATCATCGCAGTGCGGGGGAGCACGCATGGATATCGCCGAACTGTTGGCGTTTTCGGTCAAGAACAAGGCATCCGACCTGCACCTGTCGGCGGGCATGCCGCCGATGATCCGGGTCGACGGCGACGTCCGCCGCATCAACATCCCGGCGCTGGACCACAAGGCGGTGCACGCGCTGGTCTACGACATCATGTCGGACAAGCAGCGGCGCGACTTCGAGGAGTTCCTCGAGGTCGACTTCTCCTTCGAGATTCCGGGCCTGGCCCGCTTCCGCGTCAACGCGTTCAACCAGAACCGCGGCGCCGGCGCGGTGTTCCGCACGATTCCGTCGGACATCCTGTCGCTGGAGGACCTCGGCACGCCGCGGATCTTCAAGGAACTGATCGACCAGCCGCAGGGCCTGATCCTGGTGACCGGCCCGACCGGTTCGGGCAAGTCGACCACGCTGGCGGCGATGATCGACCACATCAACAAGAACGAGTACGCGCACATCCTCTCGGTCGAGGATCCGATCGAGTTCGTGCACACCTCGCAGAAGTGCCTGATCAACCAGCGCGAAGTCCACCGCGACACCCACGGCTTCAACGAGGCGCTGCGTTCGGCGCTGCGCGAGGACCCCGACTACATCCTGGTCGGCGAGTTGCGCGACCTGGAGACCATCCGCCTGGCGCTGACCGCCGCGGAAACCGGCCACCTGGTATTCGGCACCCTGCACACCTCGTCGGCGGCCAAGACCGTCGACCGCATCATCGACGTGTTCCCCGCCGGCGAGAAGCCGATGGTGCGCTCGATGCTGTCCGAATCGCTGCGCGCGGTGATCTCGCAGGCGCTGCTGAAGAAGGTCGGCGGTGGCCGCACCGCCGCCTGGGAAATCATGGTCGGCACCCCGGCCATCCGCAACCTGATCCGCGAGGACAAGGTCGCGCAGATGTATTCGGCGATCCAGACCGGCCAGCAGTCCGGAATGATGACCCTGGACCAGCACTTGCAGGACCTCGTCAAGCGCGGCCTGATCCTCAAGCCGCAGGCCCGTGAGTACGCCAAGGACAAGCGCCTGTTCGACTGACGGCCCCAAGACTGAGGCCGCCTGCGGTTTGTCCGGGGCGGCAAGAGGACTACCGCGATGAGTACGACCCCGAATACCCCGACCGCAGGCACCGCTACCGGCAGCATCGACTTCACGTCGTTCCTGAAGCTGATGGCGCACCAGAAGGCCTCCGACCTGTTCATCACCGCCGGCATGCCGCCGTCGATGAAGGTCAACGGCAAGCTGCAGCCGATCACGCAGAACCCGCTGACGCCGCAGCAGAGCCGCGACCTCGTGCTCAACGTGATGAACCCGATGCAGCGCGAGGAGTTCGAGAAGACCCACGAGGCCAACTTCGCGATCGGCGTGGCGGGCGTCGGCCGCTTCCGCGTGTCGTGCTTCTACCAGCGCAACCAGGTCGGCATGGTGCTGCGCCGCATCGAGACGCGGATCCCGACGATCGAGGAGCTCAACCTGCCCGCGGTGATCAAGACGCTGGCGATGACCAAGCGCGGCATCATCATCTTCGTCGGTGCAACCGGTACCGGTAAGTCGACCTCGCTGGCGGCGATGATCGGCTACCGCAACCAGAACTCGACCGGCCACATCATCACGATCGAGGACCCGATCGAGTTCGTGCACAAGCACGAGGGCTGCATCATCACCCAGCGCGAGGTCGGCATCGATACCGACAGCTGGGAGAACGCGCTCAAGAACACCCTGCGCCAGGCGCCGGACGTGATCATGATCGGCGAGGTGCGCACGCGCGAGGGCATGGACCACGCCATCGCCTTCGCCGAAACCGGCCACCTGGTGCTGTGCACGTTGCACGCCAACAACGCCAACCAGGCGATGGACCGCATCATCAACTTCTTCCCCGAGGATCGGCGCAACCAGTTGCTGATGGATCTGTCGCTCAACCTCAAGGGCGTGGTCGCGCAGCAGCTGATCCCGACCCCGGACGGCAAGGGCCGCCGCGTGGCGATGGAGATCCTGCTCGGCACGCCGCTGGTACAGGACTACATCCGCGACGGCGAGATCCACAAGCTCAAGGAAGTGATGAAGGAATCCGTGCAGCTGGGCATGAAGACCTTCGACCAGGCCCTGTTCGAGCTGTACCAGGCCGGCGAGATCAGCTACGAGGATGCACTGCGCTACGCCGACTCGCAGAACGAGGTGCGCCTGCGCATCAAGCTGGCCCAGGGCGGCGACGCGAAGACGCTGTCTGCCGGACTGGACGGCGTCGAAGTGGCGGAGCTGCGCTGAGGCGCGGCTACACCGCCGGCCACGACGACCGCGCGGTTTCGCCCGCCCCGGTGGATTGACCGCGTGGCGGGCACGGGGCTGGCAGCCCGAGCATCGCCATGAGCGTCTGCGCGTCGAACGGCGCGTGGACCTTCACGTCGTTGTCGAAGTAGCAAAAGACGTCGCGCCGTGCCCGCTTCGTCGCGGGGCCGCCGACCCGCTCGGCGTCAGGCGCTTCGCCGCCGCCCGACCAGTGCCGGATCCGCCCCGCCCATCGCGACAGCGCGGCGTCGGAATACCCGCTGACGTACAGCTCGGCGTCGCCATGCAGGCGCAGGTAGAGGAAGTCGGCGGTGACATCCTCCAGGTACGGCCACCGGCCCGCCGTGTCGGCCACCACAAGTGCCGTGCGGTGGCGCCGTAGCAGCTGGACGAAGCGCCGGTCCAGGAAGCTGTCGTGGCGGACCTCGAGCGCGTGACGTAGCGGCCGGTTGCGGTCGATGGCCAGCGCGCTACGCCCACGCATCAGCGCGACGTCGCGCCGACGTGCCAGCGACAGTGCGGCGTCGGTGTCGCGGGGCAGGGCGGAAAGGAACGCGTCGATCAGCGCCTCGTCGAACTTCAGCGTGGGCGGCAGTTGCCACAGCATCGGCCCGAGTTTGCCGCCGAGCCGGAGCACCCCCGAGGCAAGGAAGTTCGCCAGCGGCCGCTCGACGTCGCGCAGCCGCTTCAGGTGGGTGATGTAGCGTGGTCCCTTGACCGCGAACACGAAGTCGTCGGGCGTGGCGTCGTGCCACGTCGTGTAGCTGTCAGGTGACTGCAGCGAATAGAACGAACCGTTGATCTCGATTGTCGGGAAGCAGCCGGCCGCGTATTCCAGCTCGCGCCGCTGCACGAGGCCGGGCGGGTAGAACTCGCCCCGCCACGGCGCATAGCGCCAGCCCGAGATGCCGATGCGGATCGTCATCCCGGAAGCGTCGCCCAGGGCCGGTGTCGACCCCGTGGAGGGTCAGCCCTCCCCGGCGTACTGCGACAGCCCCAGCTGTTCCAGGCCTTGTTCGAAGCGCACGTCGATGGGGATGCCGGCGGCGTCCAGCCGGGCCAGGTCGGCTTCCAGTTCCGGCTTGACCACGCCCATGGTGTCGGTCATGCGCTTGGCCTCGGCGTAGTCGCCGTCACCCTGCACGGTGAGCAGTTTGGCGCTGAGTTCGTTCATCGCCGTGCGCATCCGGTCCAGGTCCACCCGGTACCGCCCGGTAGCCTCGTCGCGTGTGAACGCACCGGCGTCGGCGAAGTAATTGAAGCGCAGCATGTTGGCCTTGCCGTGCGCGTCGCTGGCACCGAAGCGGACCGAGCGCAGGATGCCGGCAAGGAAGGTCACGTAGCTGTCCATGAGCCGGTCGTCGGTCGCCGTGGCGACATCGGGTTCACCGGCCTCGCCGCCGTCCAGCTCGCCCTGCCGGCCGAGCGCGTCGACCATGTACAGCCCCAGGATGTCGGCCTTGCCTTCCTCGAAGCTCGACGCGTATTCCTTCAGCGCATCGCCCACGGTGCCCTTGCCGTCCAGGGTGTTCTTGATCCCGAGCCCGTGCGCGACTTCGTGGAACATGGTGTTGCCGAAGAACGCATCGAAAGTGACGTGCTCGAGCTGGTCCTCGGCGATCAGCAACTCGGCGATCGGCACCAGGATGCGGTCGAACTTGGCCTGCATGACGTTTTCCAGCTGCAGGCGCCGGGTGCCCTTGGCCAGCTGCACCACTTCGTCATTGGGCAGGTTGATGGCGATGGTCTTGCCGCCGACGTTGGCGCTGCCGCCGTAGTACACCGCCTGGTACGCACCCAGGTCCGCGTCGGAACCGGGTACCTCGGCCTTGTAGGCGTCGTCCACCGGCAGGCCCTGCTGCAGTGCCGGCAGGAACGCGGCAAACCGCGCCAGCCGCTCGCTCCAGGCCTGGTCCTTGACCAGCACCAGGCCCTCGTACGCCGCCTTGTAACCGAACAGCTGGTCCTCGTAGGTCTCGATCGGACCGATCACGATGTCGACCGGGTTGGTCTTCATTTCCATCCACGCCATGTCGCTGGGACGGAAGTCGTCGGTGAGCAGCGCGTCGGCACGCATCCGCAGGTAGTCGGCAAAACTCTTGTCGGCGCTCAGGTCGGCGGCCTCGCGGAGCAGGGCGGCCGCGCGCTCGAGGTCGTCGCGGTAGGCCTCGTGGTAAGGCACCGTGACCAGCTGGCCGTCCTTGCGGCGCAGCAGGGTGTAGTTGGAGGTCTTGTCGGGGAGCTTGGCGGACTCGAACGCGGCCTTGCTCATGTCCACCGGGTAGAACGTGCCCCCCGGCGGCCGCGGTTCGATGCCTTCGATGAAGGGCGTGTCCTCGTTGAGCCGGTCCCACGGACCGAAGTTGATGAGGACCAGCTCCCGGGTCGCCTCGTCCGGGGCGCGCTCGAGCAGCGCATCGCGCTCGCCGTCCCAGGACTGGCGCCACCACAGGTCGTCCATCACCTGCGAGGCCTGGACGAGCTTGGCGATCATCTGCTTGCCACGCGCATCGAATGCAGACAGGTCGGCCTCGAGCGGAACCACGGCGTAGTCACCCACATGTTCGCGGGCATAGGCTCCGGGACGGGTGGCGGCCTTGTCCGCAGTGTCGGCGGTCGCGTCGGCGGGCGCCGTGGCCGGCGGCTGGCAGCCGGACACCATCGCGGCCGTGCAGGCCAACAGGAGGGCGTGCAGGCAGGGGTGAGCGTGCATGCGGGTCCAGGACATCGCGGTTCCTCGGCAGGCGTCGGGCGGAAGCCATCCTACGCCAGCGAACCCGAACGGGATCAGACCGTGCTGGGCGCCCTGGCGTGCTGCAGCACGGTCCGGATGACGGTTGGCATCTTCTCGAGGGCGTCCTTGCAGATATAGGCATCGGCGCCAGCCATCAGCGTGGCTTCGGCGGCCAGCGAGTCGACCGGGGCGCCCGAACAGAACACGAAGGGCACGCCTGGCGCGCACGCACGTACGTAACGCAGGGCTTCGAGCCCGTCGAACCCGGGCAGGCCGAGGTCGGATACGACCAGGTCATGGCCACCGTCGGCCAGTGCAGCCTTCAGGGCCGCCTCCCGGTCCACGCGCACCCAGGACGCCTCGATGCCCGCGTCCGCCAGCTCGAGCGCAAGCAGTTCGGCATCGTCGGCGGAATCCTCGACCAGCAGGATCTTCAGTGCAGGCACGGCTGCCACCTCGTCACTCGGCGGGTGCTTCGTTGAACACGGCCCAGAACTGGCCCAGCGTCTTGACCGCGGTGAAGAACTGGTCGACGTCGACCGGCTTGACCACGTAGGCGTTGACGCCCAGGTCCCAGCTGCGGGCGAGGTCGCTTTCTTCGCTGGAGGAGGTGAGCATGACGACCGGGACGCGCTTGAGCGACTCGTCGTCGCGCATGCGCTGCAGCACTTCCAGGCCATCCATGCGCGGCATCTTGATGTCCAGCAGCAGCACCGCCGGGTTGCCTTCCGGGCGGTCCGCCCACGGGCCGCGGCGCATCAGGTAGTCCATCGCCTCGACGCCGTCTTCGACGTGGACCACGGGGTTGACCAGGTTGGCCTCGCGCAGCGCGTCGAGCGCCATTTCGGCATCGGCCGGGCTGTCTTCGGCCAGAAGGATGGTGCGGATGGGGGTGCTCATTCAGTGGGCCCTGTCTTCTGGTTGGGGTCGAGGCTGGCGGGAAGCGTGAAGTGGAAGGTGGCGCCGGCGTCGGGCTCGGCTTCGGCCCACACTTTGCCACCATGGCGCACCAATACGCGGCGGACGCTGGCCAGGCCGATGCCGGTGCCGGGGTACTCCGACGCCTTGTGCATGCGCTGGAAAACGCCGAACAGCTTGCCCGCGTACTGCATGTCGAAGCCGGCGCCATTATCGCGGACGCTGAAGTGGTGGCTGCCATCGGCCATTCGCTCGTGGCCGACCTCTATAAGCGCCTGCTCGCGCGCTCCGGTGTACTTGACCGCGTTCCCGAGCAGGTTCAGCCAGACCTGGCGCAGCATATTCTCGTCGCCGACCAGGATCGGCAGCGGTGCGATCCGCCACTCGATGCGGCGCCCCGGGGTGTCGGCTTCGGCGTTGGCGTCGAGGATCGCGCGGGTCTCGGCGACCATCGATTGCATGTCCACCGCCTGCAGCCGCATCGCGCTGCGCCCGAGCCGCGAGTACACCAGCAGGTCGTCGATGAGGGTCGACATACGGCGCGCCGAATTGCCGATCACGTCGATGTAGTGGCGGGCCTTGTCGTCGGCGCTATCGCCCAGGTGTCGACCGAGTTTGTCGGCAAACCCGGCGACGTGCCGCAGCGGCGCGCGAAGATCGTGCGAGACGGAGTAGCTGAAGGCCTCCAGCTCGCGGTTGACGTCGGAGACCTGTGCCACCTTGCCCTCCAACTGCTGGTTGAGCTCGCGGATACGGTTCTCGGTCGCCTTGGCGGCGGTCACATCGCTGATGGTGAGGAGCACGACCCGGTCTTCGCGGTCCGGCAGCGGCATCCGCCGCGCGTTGATCAGCATCACCCGTTCGCTGCCGTCGCTGGTGGTCTGGTGGTGCTCGTAGTCCCACAGCTCACGTCCGCGCACCAGCACGTCGTTGAGGCGTTGGCGCAGCGCGTCGTCGCGCCACGCACCATCACCGGTATCCGCCAGCTCACGGCCGTCCAGCGCCTCTTCCCCGGGCTGTTCCGGCGCCCCGTACAGCTCGGCAAACGCGGGGTTGTGCATCACCACCCGCTGGTGGTGGTCGACCAGTACGATCGGTTCACGCACCGTGTGCAGGATCGCCATGGCGCGTGAATTGGCGCGACGTGATTCGCGCTCGCTCTCCATCCGTCGCACCGAATGGCGCCTCGCAAGCCAGCCGACCAGTGCGAACAGCAGCAGTTGTGCCGCCACGGTCGCCCAGATCAAGCCCAGTGCCTGGCGCCGCAGCCGGTCGGCATGCGCCAACCGTACTCTCAGCAATCGCGATTCCTCGGCCAGGATGCTGTCGACCAGGGGGCGCACCGGGTAGCGCACGACGATCTCGCCGGCCGCCACCGGCAGCGCACCGTCGGAGGACGCCACTTCGTCGATGAACGCCGCGCGCCGTGCCAGCAGGCCCTTGAGCTCGCCGACGCGCAACTGCTGGTCGGCGTGCCCGCGTGTAAGTTCGGCCAGGGATTCCACACCCTCGGGGATCCTGCGGCCGCTGTCGGCCAGGCGGGTCTGGATCAGCGGGGTGTCGAAGCCCGCCACCAGTGCGAGCACAGCGGCTTCGTTGTCACGGATGTCATAGGCCAGTGCATGCAGCGTGGCTTCGACGCGGCCCGTTTGTTCCACCTCGCGCGCAGCCTCGACGCCTTCCTTCAACACGGAGGAGAGGAACACGAACGGCAGCACCACGATAGCGATGACCGCAACCACCATGGCCGGCAACTGCCAACGTTCCCGCTTGTCGATGTGGGTATCCGGCACGGCCCCTGCCTCTCCGGGCCCGTGCGGCCGCGGATGGTTGCGATCGGCGATGATCGCCCGTCCCCGGGCCCGTCGCAACCGCAGCATCCACGGGCCCGTACGCGCGCCGCGGGCTAGAATGCGCGCATGAAGCCCACTCCCACCCCGCTGGCCAACCAGCTGCTGATCGCATTGCCCTCGCTGGCGGAGACCAACTTCTCGCGCAGCGTCGCGCTGATCTGCCAGCACGACGAGGACGGCGCGATGGGCATCGTGGTCAACCGGCCTTCGGAGTACACCCTGGGCGAGGTTCTCGGCCAGATGGGCGTGGAGGGCGGCAGCGACGCGATGAAGGCGCAGATCGTGCTTGCCGGCGGCCCGGTCCACCCCGAGCGCGGGTTCGTGCTGCACGACGGCGGCATGCAGTGGGATTCCACCCTGGCCATCACCGACTCGCTGTTCCTGACTACCTCGCGGGAGATCCTCGAGGCGATGGTGAGCGGTGAAGGGCCGGCGCACGCGATCGTCGCACTGGGTTGCGCGGGCTGGGGATCCGGCCAGCTGGAACAGGAGCTGACCGAGAACGACTGGCTGACCGCGCCGGCCGATGCCGAGCTGTTGTTCGACCTGCCGCTGGACGCGCGCTGGCAAGCCGCCGCCGGCCGCATCGGGGTCGATTTCGCCCACCTGGCCGACTATTCCGGCCACGCATGAGCGCGGCGGGAACCAGCACGTCCACGCTCCGCCGCGACGGTACGGTGCTCGGCTTCGACGTCGGCTCGCGCCGCATCGGTGTCGCGGTCGGCAGCGCATTCGGCCACGGCGCACGCGCACTGGCGGTGGTTGACGTGCACGGTCACGGTCCCGACTGGGTAGTGCTTGACCGCCTCCTCAAGGAGTGGCGACCCGACGGCCTGGTGGTCGGCGATCCGCTGACGCTCGACGACGGCGACCAGCCGGCGCGCGTGCGCGCCCACGGGTTCGCACGCGACCTGCAGGGCCGCTACCGGTTGCCCGTGGTGCTGGTCGACGAGCGCTCCAGCTCGATCGAGGCCGCGCAACGGTTTGCCGCCGACCGCGCCAGTGGCCGCAAGCGCCGGCGCGACGCCGAGGCGCTCGACGCCGTGGCCGCGGCGGTCATCGTCGAGCGCTGGCTCGCTGCCCCCGACAACGCGGTCGACATTGCCGACCTCCCCGCGGCGACGCCGCCTCCCGCATCCGCTCCCTGAGTCCGCCGCATGACCCTTCCCGCCGTACCGTCGTCGCCGCTCCGGCACCTGCTGACGCTGGAAGGCATGCCGCGCGAACAGCTGCTCGCGCTGCTGGACCGCGCCCAGCACCATGCCGACGGCCACGACGATCGGCAGGCACTGGCCGGCACGGCGGTCTGCACGCTGTTCTTCGAACCGTCGACGCGGACCCGCCTGAGCTTCCAGCTGGCGGCGCAACGCCTTGGCGCCGACGTGCTGAACTTCGACGTGTCCACCTCGTCCACCCGCAAGGGCGAGACCGCGCGCGACACCCTCCGGACGATCGAGGCGATGGGCGTGCGCGGGTTCGTGATCCGGCACCAGGACGACGGTGCCGTTGCTACCCTGGCAGAAGCCGCCGCGCCGGGTACCGCGCTGGTCAACGCCGGTGACGGTCGCAGCGCGCACCCGACCCAGGGGCTGCTCGACATGCTGACGCTACGCCAGGCAAAGGGCGGCGACTTCAGCGGGCTGACGGTTCTGATTGTCGGCGACGTCAGGCACTCGCGCGTCGCCCGCTCAGACCTGCACGCGCTGCAGGCACTCGGCACCGGCGAGATCCGCGTCTGCGGCCCCCGGTCACTGCTCCCCGACGACGCCACCCTCGCCGGTTGCACCGTGAGCCACGATCTCGATGCCGCGCTCGACGGCGTGGACGCAGTGATGATGCTGCGCCTGCAACGCGAGCGGATGGACGAAGGCCTGGTCACATCGCTCGACGAGTACCACCGCGACTACGGCCTCGATGCTGCCCGCCTGAAACGCGCTGCGCCCGACGCGGTGGTCATGCACCCCGGTCCGATCAACCGCGGCATCGAGATCACCGACGAAGTCGCCGATGGTCCCCAATCGCTGGTGCTGCAGCAGGTCCGCAACGGGGTGGCTGCACGGATGGCGGTTCTCGAGACGTTGCTGCGTGGCGACTAGCACCACGTAACCGGCGCCATCACCGCGGGTCGGCCGGCGGCATTGTGTGCCGGATCCGGACGAAACGTGCGAATCGCGGTACCCCGTTGGATGTCAGGCCGTTATGGCGATACGTCACCCAAGCGCCCAGCGGCGGTGGATCGGCGCGCTGCGCATCGGTGAAACCGCTGCCGAGTCGGAAGCGCAGCCCGTCCGCACGCTCCACGACCAGTGCGCCGAGCATCCCGGTGTACTTGCCGGTGCCTGCCGTGTGCCCGACCACCCGCGCCTCCGCATCCTCATACGGCTTGTACTTGAGCAGCCAGTCGCTGCGACCCGCGCCGTAGTGTGCATCGCGGTGGTGCAGCATCAATCCCTCGCCACCGGTGGCGACCACGGCCTTGAGCCGCGCATCCAGCGTCGCCGGATCTGCCACGCGGAACTGCACAACCGGCCGCAGCCAAGCCGCAGGGTGCCCAGCCAGCAAGGACCGCATCGCGCGTACGCGGGCATCAAAGCGTCCGCCATGTGCGGGCAGGTCGAACACCATGAATCGCATCGCGCGCCACGCAGGGTCGTCCGGTCCGCCCGTGCGTATCGTTGTGCTGGCTTGCTCGAACCGGCCGCGGCCAAGCCACAGTTCGCCGTCCATCGCGATGGTGGGCCAGCCATTGGTAAACCAGCCGGGCGCGGGGATCAGGTGGCCGCCACGCGTCCACAGCTGCTGGCCGTCCCAGTGCCCGCGGACACCATCGAGCTTCTCGCTTACCCAGTACTCGCTTACGTCAACCCCGGCCTTGTAGCCGGTGGCGAGCATCAGTGGCGGAGGGGAGGGTGGGCTGGCCGGTGCAACCGCGAAGGCCAGGCACAGCAACAGCAGGCAGATCGTACGGATCATGTCGGTCTCGTCCTTGAGTCGATAGGGCAGCCGCCGTCCTGGCGGGTGTGGCGCGAAAGCGTAACAGCCCCGGCCGACTTCGATCGACGATCCTGATTGTGGATCGGCGCGCGGCGCGCACTCGCCACTAATCACCCGAATTACAAGCGCGCCCAGACCTGTCGAAGCCCGACGAGATGGACAACGCCAAAAGACAGGCAGATGGCCGAGCTCCAGAACCAAAACGTAGTGCTGTTGCCCGGAAAGTACGCCATGAGCGGAGTGAAGGACACCCCGCGTAACACGTAGACGCCAGTGATAGCGCACAGCGCCAGGCGAGTAAGCGGGAGCTTGCGGATGACACCCGCACCAGACAATGCGTAGAGCGACCAAACCAGCAACATGACCGTAATGACCAGGGTTGCGACAGTGGGGTACCAATGTCCAGCCAGGTCCATTTCTGCCATTTGCTCGCCGGCACCGAGAAAGCGATACCAAGGCGCACCGAAAACAATGCACCCAAGGTGCAGCACGGCAGCAAGGGCACTGAGCGCCGCGCCGGCGATGAGGAACTTGTTGCGAGTTCTGCCCATAATCCTTGTGTGTTGGTTTAGCAGCTAACGCCTGCACTAAGCTGACCTGCGTAGCGCGTTCGGCTTGAATGAATTGTTAGCGCAGACCCAAGGCACCAACCTCTTGCCACTGATAATACTTCTTGGTGGCGATGCCAAGCAGGTCCCGGTCTTCCGGAGTGTCCCCGTAAGCGTAGACCTCTGGGAAAGCCAGCAAGTCGTAGCGCTCGCGCACTCGTCGAGCCTTCTCCGCCAGCACGCATTGCTGCCCCTCGTAGTGGCCGGTCAAGATGCCATCACGACGCTGTAAAGATGAACAGAGAAGCTCCACGCCTTGTGCGTCGCACCACGGGGCGAGATATGCGTCGAGGCCGCCTGAAACCACAACAACTCTGTGCCCTTGAGCCTTGTGCCAGGCGATGCGCTGCATTGCCTCAGGACGCAGGACATTTGGCAGATAGTTCTTGGCAAAGTCACGGCCGAACGCGGCCACTGCCGAAGCCGGGACGCCGCTGTACCCGAAGCGAACAATGGCGCGGCGAACAAGAGTTCCAGAGATGACCCGCAGCCTGTACCCAAGAACCAAGGGGGCCAACAGAAGCCATCCAGCGACTAGCCGGCGGCGCGAGATCGAGCGCCGCAAGAATTCCGGCATGGTCTCGTGCGTGGTGATCGTGCCGTCAAAATCAAAAAGTGCAAGGGACATGTTTCTGGGGCTATCACCCTAAGTCGTGCCGTGCAGCGATGCGGTATCCGTCTTTGCTGTCGAAGCAGAAAAAGTAGGCGATGTGACCTGGCCTACAGCTCCGAAATGCTCCCGGCGGCCATGCCTAGCGCCAGGACGATAGCCGGAAGCCCAACAAGAACTAGCTCCGCGAGCCGCATTTTCGGTCGGGGGGTGGGGAGCCTGCGAAACCCCGCGACGCCAACGGCGAGGGCCGCTACGGAGAGGGCGCCAGCCAGTAGCGCTGCAAGCAGGATTGCTGAGACAAGCGGCATGCTGCAAACATAACCGTCCTGCACGCTGGCCCATTGCGAGAACCGATGCGCCTGCCACGTATAAGAAGCGCTCGGCAGCACGACCGACATGATCCCCAGCAGCCATGACCAGCCTCTCGCGGTTCTGAACAATGCCGTACTTTCCATGTAGGCCTCACGCCTGAGTTAAGCCGCGCCGCGAAGCGGCGACAGCCTCGAGTTGTTAGCGAAACAACTTCGGCTTGAATGAACTGTTAGCCAAGCAATGGCAAAGCTCATTCTGCCATCGCTTTGGTGTAACGAGGTAAGTCCAGCTTGAACGAATTGTCAGAGCCCGCCCCAGGCCCTTAGTGCATCTGCCCGCTGATCGTACAGCTGAACTAGGCAGGAGAGCTCAACGCTGTTCTTGTCGGTGCCAGTGCCGACGAACTTGCGAGCGGCTGCACACTCATGCTCGGCGAACTTTCGCCAATGCTCTCTTGCCATACGGAGCTCATCAGCGACTCTGGCGGAGTCAATCTTGGCCTCGGGCGTCTCAAGCGATTGGCGAGAAACAGAGCTGAGTATCTCAGCGAAGAGATCCTCTGCTTGTGCTATCCGGATGTCTAGTTGTGGTTGTAGGCAATCGACCGCGATCTGTACCGGTGGCGCGGTGCAATTGTCGGTGAGAGAACGGGCTAGGCCCGATGAAGAAAATGCAAGGCAGCTAGTTGCAACAAGTAAGCGCAGAAGTGTCATGCGGGCTCTAACACCTTATGTCTTTGAAGTTCCGTAGCCTAGACGTCGAGAGCCCGGTGTGCGCGCCCGATAACGCCTCGGTGTCAGCAGCACCGTAATTCAGCAGGGGCCGCACACCGGGTACTCACTTCCAAACGCCCGAACAGTTGCGCGAGAAACACTCGCACCGATAAGCGTGGGCTGGAGGTGAGGCGCTCTCGACCTTTCCTGCTCTAACGGAGGTGGGCATGACTGCGGTGGGCATCGATGTCAGCAAGGCCATGTTGGACCTGGCGTTCAACGACGCGACGAAGGTCTATCGCTTTCACAACACTCCGGCGGGGATCCGCCGCCTTGTCGAGTTGTTACGTGCCCGTCCCGGTGTCCGGATCGTGTTGGAGGCTACCGGCGGGTACGAGGAAGCCGTGCTCGATACCTGTGCCGAGGCCGGTCTGTGGATCGCGCGGATCAACCCGCGGCAGGCGCGGGACTTCGCCAGGGCGGCCGGACAGTTGGCCAAGACCGACAACCTGGACGCTCGCATGCTGGCGGAGATGGCGGCAGTGTTCCATGCACGGCTGCGTCGCCATGTGCCCGCGGAGCCTTGGCAGGCAGAGCTCAAGTGCTGGTTGCGGCGCCGCCGCCAGATCGTCGACAACATCCAGCGCAGCCGACAGCAGATGGCGCTGACCCTGCCGGCGATACGCCTGCTGGTGAAGAAGACGCTGGTGTCTCAGCAACGGGAGCTGGCGACTGTCGACGCGGCCTTGAAGGCGCTGTTGCAGGCGCATACGACCCCGGCGCTGAGCTCGACGAAGGGGCTGGGGCCGGTGTTCCAGACCACCGCTTTGGCCTTGCTGCCCGAGCTGGGGCTGTTGAGCCGACACCAGATCGCCAAGCTGGTCGGGGTCGCACCGCTCAACCGCGACAGCGGCAAGACCCAGGGCAAACGCCAGATCTACGGTGGCCGCTCCGAGGTGCGCGTGGCGCTGTACATGGCCACGCTGTCGGCGGTGCGCTGGGACCCGACCATGCGGGCGCACTATCAACAACTGCGTGCGCGGGGGAAGCTTGCGAAGGTCGCCTTGGTCGCGTGCATGCGCAAGCTGCTGACGATCGTCAACGCCCGCCGCCGGGACGAACTGCAGGGTATGGATGCGATCGCCTGCGCCGCCTGATGGGGGGTGAAGCTCAACACCTGAGTTAAGCCGAAACTGCTTCGTTACGCCTAAGGCATGGAAAGCTTTTCCTGCCATGCCTTAGGCGTAACGAAGCAGTTTCGGCTTGAACGAATTGTTAGGCTTCACCGATTCGATAATACCGGCTTGCCCCAACGTTGATGAGGTGCACTGCAATAAATACGAGTGAGACACCTACAAGAAGGCCGCATGCGTACCAACCAGCTCTAGGCCAAAAATCTTGCCGCCCGGGCTGATCGCCAACGACCAGAACACCGATGAGAATTACGGACATTAGAGCGCACACGAGGATGTTTGGCACCGCTAGTGCAATCCAAAGGGCCTCCTTTCTAGGATTCCAAGAGCTGGAAAATAGCTTACGGAGGGCTTGGAATACGAAGCCAGAGCCACAAGAGATGCCGCAAAGGTATCCGCCACCAAAAAGTACAAATATCTCGATGAATTTCACAGTGAGGCCTAACACCAGAATTAAGCCGACCCGCGAAGCGGGTTCGGCTTGAATGACTTGTTAGGCGGCGCAGGTTAACAAAGTAAGTGCAACACCCGTGCCGCCCGGAAAAGAAGAGGTGAGCTGGCAGACTGGGAGGGATTTCTCCGGCAAGAGACGATCCCGCATGTACCACCAGCTCACCGAGCCAGAACGATACACCCTGTCCGTGTTGAGACGGGAAGGGCGAACGTTTCGCGCCATTGCCCAAGCACTGGGGCGCAGTCCCAGCACCATCAGTCGCGAGGTTCGTCGCAACGCGACGCTCAATGCTGCGAAGGGTCGCTCGTTCTATGTGCCGAGCAAGGCACAGGAGCATGCGAACGGTCGGCGCAGCCGCAGCCGTCGAGTGAAGCACCACGGCCCCGAGGTGTACGCGCACCTCGAGGCTCGGCTGAGCGAGGTGCGATGGAGCCCGGAACAGATCGCCGAGGGGCTGCTACAAGAGCTGGGTGTGACGCTAAGTCATATGACGATCTACCGGCACGTTCGCCGGGATCAGCGCGCCGGCGGCAGCTTGTTCAAGCAACTCCGACAGGGTGGTAAACGCCGGCGCAAGCGCACGTATGGCGTTGAAAAACGTGGAAAATTGGGCGGCAAGGCGATGATAGACAGCCGCCCTGGTGTGATCGAGCTGCGGCAGGAAGTCGGGCATTGGGAAGGCGACACGGTGATGGGTGCCAGCGGCGAGCGTACCTGCCTGTTGACCTTGGTCGAACGTGCTACCGGCCTTGCGCTGGTGACTCGGCTGCCGCACCGCACGGTGCGTGCCGTAAACCGGGCGGTAATTGGCGCGATCCAAAACAGCGGTTTGCCGTTCAAAACGATCACCTGGGACAACGGCACGGAATTCCACGGCTATCGACAGATCGAGGAAGCCACTGGTGTGTGCAGCTACTTCGCTTACCCGCACCACCCGTGGGAGCGGGGTAGCAACGAGAACTTCAACGGCTTGCTCCGGCAGTACTTCCGGAAAGGGCGAAGCTTGTCCTGCAAACGTCAGGCCGACTGCGACCAGGTGGTCGCTAAACTGAACACACGACCGAGGAAACGCTATGGCTTCCAAACCCCCGCCGACCGCATGCGCGAACTCTCAGGGGTGTTGCACTTGGAGTGTTAATTCACCCCTCAGCTACTTCATCTCGGCTTGCGCTGCAAACAAGGACTTTACCGGAACCCCACCTTGCTTCGCTGGCGTGAACTTAAGAGAAAGCCAGTAATCGCGTTCTCTGCTGGTAAGTGCGACGCGCTTTGGATAATAGGTCCCTGCATCTACCACGTCACCCGATTCGCTGATGAGTAACGCGATGCAAACAGGCAGCCCTCGAGCCTCCGACAGGAGGCGAGAAGGGTCGAAGCGCAGAGGTGACGCCAATGATGCGGGCATCTCCAGCGACCACGATGGCTTGTACTCAGGGACCTGCTCTGTGATCGAAGCGAGCTCCGTCGCATTTTGGCAGTAGCTATTTGGATCCTCAGCAAAGGCTGGGGCGCTCAGAGCACAAAGCGTGCTCGCTAGAATCAGGGTGCGCATTTCTCTCTCCTGAGGTCTAACACCTGAGTTAAGCCGACCCGGGTAGTGGAGCCGACGACATGGCAAGCTTTACCTGCCATGTCGTTGGTGGAACGAAGCGGGTTCGGCTTGAACGAATAGTTAGGGTTGCCTTCGTAGCCGGAGCTTGCTGAAAAATGCCCTGTGACAGAGCCACACGATCAGGGGTAAAGCGATGATCACAATCGCACTGGCGACTTCTCCGAAGGGCGACGACCAAGCGGGTGCCAAGCCGGTTCGGCGCAGCGTCGGCGATGCGCCAAACTTGAGCCAAGCAACATAAATAGCCGTGGAAGCCAGCGCAGTGACAACCAAGAGCCAAGCTACCGCTGAAAAGTCTACTCGGCGCCTTATGTTTGTGATTTTCATAGCCTAACACCTGAGTTAAGCCGCGCCGCGAAGCGGCGTCGGCTTGGACGAACTGTTAGGCCGCATCCGACCATTCCTCGCGCGAGACTGCAAGCAGTGCCTGACCCGATTCCTTGCTGCAAAGGACGCGGACCTCCCGCCGAGACGCGCCGTGCTTCACCCGAACCACCAGCGCGAAGTTCTCGGTGCGGCGCCAGAATACGAAGAATGGCCGGAGCGTGCGGCTCACTGATCTAAGCCAGAATGTCGCGCCAGGCTCTTGGAGCAGCGGATTGAGGGCGGAGTAACAAGCCTCATTCACCGGAACGGTGATCTCCGTCCCGCGGCGATGCGAAAACAGCACTAACCGTACCGACGACGGCAGTGCGTTTGCTATTTCGAGAGTGTCGAAGCTTCCCATGCGGCCTAACGCCTGAGTTAAGCCGAACCGCGTAGTGGAGCCAAAGGCATGGCAAGCTTTTCCTGCCATGCCTTTGGTGTAACGAGGTGGTTTCGGCTTGAACGAATTGTTAGGCCTCTCGGCCCGAGTGCCTTCTGCGGAGCCAAATGGCGAGCGCGGCATAAACGACGAACGATGCCCAGAAGAGCAACCAATACAGAAGCACCAAGGACGACAAAGCCACGCCGAGCGCAATGCCCGAGAACGATACTAGCGTCAGATTTGTGCGCGTAGGCTCAAGCCCGCCAATGAACATCTTGCTGCCAAGCAAAGGCGAGTTTTTCAGTGCGGGCACAAGCCACGCGGCGATCAGCCCGAAGCCGCCCCACGCGACAAATACGCAAGCGCAAGCCAAGCCGAAGTTGGTCACAAATTCCATCGATGTGTCTCGGTGAGGCCTAACACCAGAATTAAGCCGTGCCGCGAAGCGGCATCGGCTTGAATGACTTGTTAGGGCGCAACAGCATGAGCCGCACCCTTTCCGTTCTTGACCAAGTAGATGATACGGCCGGATGGCACCTCTTGATTCAGGGTGAACCGGATCTTCGCGGTACACCGGCACGCCGCAACCGGCTCACCGCCGCTGTCCGTGTCAATTGCTAAGGTGAGCGAACCCCAGTCGGGCAAGAATTGAGGTCGCGTGACGCGCTCGCCGCAACTCAGTCCGACCAGTCCAGATACTAGTAAGCGAGCATCGGCGCGCTCGACGGTAAGTCGATCTTGGCCATATGGATCGTAACTTTCATCGCAGGCAGCAAGCTCTTCAAAGCTGAAGGACTCGGCAGAGGACGCCGTGCCTGCGAATGCAGCAACCAAGAAAGCTATGAGTAACGTGAGCCTATCCATTGCGCCCTAACACCAGAATTAAGCCGTGCCGCGAAGCGGCATCGGCTTGAATGAATTGTTAGGCATCAGTTGCCGACAAGGTTGGCAAAACATGCAGCTAGTTTGCCTTCCAGCTCTTGAATCGAGGGAGATGCCCCCACAACGGCGGCCATCCTAGCAGCAGCGAGAGTGAGCTCCTCTTCTGTGCGGGCATTGCGCATCTCGGCAAGTGGGGCCTCGAACAAGCAAATGCATCCATCGCGCAACGCCGGCGACATTTGTTCACTCCACCATTCAGTCGACGTAATCTCGGACCTGGCTTCTGTCTCGCTTGCAGCAGGATTTCCGGCCTCAGCGCGGCGCGTCATGTAGCCGTCTACAACTTGGTCCTCGATGGCGCGGCGACACCCGTAAATCGCGGACTCCGCGGCTTGCTCACGTCTTTGCTCAAATGTAGGCGCTAGAGCGGCACCCAAGCTCGGCGGTGGAGCGAGGAGAACCAAGGCGAGAACGGAGTGCATCGCGTGCTTCATGTGATCGTCAGAAGTCAAATTGATGTGCTGCGGCAGTCTTGCTGGGCCTAACACCGGAATTAAGCCGACCCGCGAAGCGGGTTCGGCTTGAATGATTTGTTAGGCGCCACCGCTACGGCGCCCATGTCTCGTTTGAGGCATTTCGAGGCTGGGTCGCAACGCAAAGAACCAGACATCACCGATGACGCAGATCGCAGCTGCTACGCCCACAGCAACTTTGAAGGCGAAGGGCCAGTTCGCGAATTGGTACGCGTGTGGCAGCAATGCGGTGAACTCGTACGGCCAGAGAGTGCCAAACAGAAGGGCAGTCCCGACGACAACGTGCAAAAGCGTCAGCCAAATTGTCTTGGCGCCTGTTGTTCCTTCAGTCATTTGAAGTCTCCATGTGACGCCTAACGCCAGAATTAAGCCGACCCGCGAAGCGGGTTCGGCTTGAATGAATTGTTAGGGGGCAGGCTGGTCATAGTTGACTGTGACCATGTAGTACGTCACGCCCTCATGTGTGTGAGAGTTGAACGAGCTAAACACGAACTCAGCATCCGGTTGTGTTACCGGTGCCATTTGAGCCTTGCCGCCATCAGCTGCGATTGCCTTGGCAGACTCTGCAAGCGCAACCAGACTTTCACCCGAGAGACCAGGTGTTTCCATGGGGCCGTAGAGCTTCTTTAGAGTGGTGTAAGTCTCTATCCAAACTTGCGTAGCCTTGGAAATGTCAGTGCCCTCGTACGTACGAAGAGCGATTCGCCAGAGGCGGCCATCCTTGAGGTAGAACTGGGCGTTTTGGCTCTTGCCGCCAAAATCGGCGCTGTATGTCTCAAGATCACCATTAGAGAACGCGCGATACGGGCCGTGGCTTTCGACAGCCCTGATCTCATACGCCGACATGCCGAAGGTCCATGGGCCAAGACCTCCAGCCAAGGCCGGAAAAGCTGCGAATAGCAGAAGCACAAGTGCCACGAATCTCATTCCTGCCCCCTAACGCTCAAGTTAAGCCGAATTGCAGCGCGTAGCCGGGCACATGGCAAGCTCTCTCTGTCATGTGGCTGGCGTAGCGATGCAATTTCGGCTTGAACGCATTGTTAGGCCTCCACGCCATAAAGGGCCTTGGCCTGGCTCTTGGTGATGCACTCTAGCTGAGGTGGGCCACCGCCGTGCAATTCGCCTTGCGGAAAGGTCCGCTGCCAAAGACGACCGTCGTCGGGATCTCGATACAGAGTGGACCAGCCGTCCGGGCTATCGGTTATCCGGACGAGATATGAGGCGAGGAGCGAGCTTATGCGATTGCATGTGTCATCGCCGACAACACCCGTCTCGGTACTGACCCATCGCCCGGTTAGCAAAGTCTCGCTCGGATCAATCATTGAGGCCTAACGCCTGAGTTAAGCCGACTTGCGTAGTGGAGCCAAAGCCGTGGCAAGCTTTTTCTGTCATGGCTTTGGTGTAACGAAGCAAGTTCGACTTGAACGAATTGTTAGGCAGCTCAGCCCCATACCGCCACGCTGCCCCCGCCTTGTCCGACGGCCACTATGCTCGACGGTCCCTCTACTTGCCAAGCCTCGTAGCCGCTTGAGTCTGAAACAATTTGAAGGACTTCTTGGCGGAAGTGGAGAGTGAGATCAGCTGTTCCTTGCGTTACTTCGAGCGCATTGAGGGTCTGACCGACAAGTTTGCTGGATAGCTCGGATATGGCTTGCACAGGAGTACTGCGGCCAAACAGTTGCTCGTCGTCTCTGCTAGTGAGTACTAGCTTGCCGGATGAGAGAAGGCGCCACAGCGACTCAATCTGTACACGGTATCCGCCGGAAAGCTTGATGACGCAAGGGCACCCCTCCCATCGTTCGACGCTAACGATGGTCTGGCCAATGAGTTGCGAAGTCCAGGAATCTTCCATGAGCTGCCTAACGCCTGAGTTAAGCCGACTTGCGTAGTGGAGCCAAGGCCATGGCAAGCTTTTTGGCCATGGCTTTGGTGTAACGAAGCAAGTTCGGCTTGAACGAATTGTTAGGCTTTGCCCTCTTAACCACGAGCTTCTCTACCGGGCTCATCCTCTGCGACCGTTGTCCGCCAATAAAAGCCGGACTTGACCCACACTACGGCGGTTTCAGTGAGCTTTCTGAACTGATCCAATAGTGGCTTGCCCACTACTAGATTTCCATCAGTGTTCTCGCGGAGCAGATCCTCTTGGCCTGACTTGACGAGAAAATCAACTACGTCGTCTTGATACAGACATCCGGATTTATGGATCTCCGATAGCATCCAGTTTGCTGCTGCGAGCTTATCGCTCATTTCTTCTCCAGCGTGACTGATCTCAGTGAGTCAGGCGGGAAATGTCCGGCCTCCAATTTCTTGCCAGCGAACCATTGGCACTTGTAGCTCCCGTATGCGTTGTCTGGAGCTGTCTGGACGGTCATCTCTGGGCCGCCGGACTTGAGTTGGACGATGTCACCGACACTGAACGCTGCTGCTTTTGTCATTACGAACTCCCTGTTGGAATAGTGCAAAGCCTAACACCAGAATTAAGCCGACCCGCGAAGCGGGTTCGGCTTGAATGATTTGTTAGGCGGTGCTACTAGTGGCAGTACGACAAAGCATCGACGTCGCTTTCCCACCGCCCGTTGACTTGCACGAATTGATAAGCCACGCCTGAGCATGGCGCGCAGCTTACCGCACGGTACTGGCCTGACACTCCCTGATACCAGCGGACCAGTGTGCCTGGTGACTCAGAAATCGAGGCGAGCATAGCGGTAGCCTCTGGCGGTGTAGGGACGGGTGACCAGCCCTTTGAGGCGGGAGCTAAGCTCTCGCACCTCTGGCCGATTGACGCGCAGCCAGTCAATCCGAGAATCGCCAGAACGAAGAGGAGCTTCATGCGCCGCCTAACACCTGAATTAAGCCGAGCCGCGACGCGGCTTCGGCTTGAATGAATTGTTAGGCGCTATCGGGACTGCCGCCGATAGCACCATCCGAGATAGATAGTTGATAGCGAGAATGCGACAAAGAGCCAAAACGCCCACTTGCCATTAGAGAGCCTTGCCTCGTGCGCACTTGCTGATTGAACAATGGGGCGGCCATTGACGGAGAGCTCCCATAACTCGGGCTCGTCAGGGCCGACATAGCCAATTGTTCCCGAGTTTCCGGGTTTAATGAGCTTTGAGGCAGTCCCGTAGGCTGGCAGGATGCTCGGGTAAGTGAACTCCAAGCTGGAACGATCGATATGGAAGTGGATCGTCCGGGCGCGACCCCCGCGCACTTCCTCCGCGGTCGTAATGAGCCCGGCAGCATGCTCAAGCTGCGTGGGCTTGGGTGAAAGCGAGAGCCGCCAGCCGCAGAAGGCTGCGACTGATACAGCAAGCCCGAGTAGTAGATGCAGCCAATGCACGCGTTGCTGGGACATAGCGCCTAACGCCTGAGTTAAGCCGACCTGCGTAGCGTAGCCGACAACATGGCAAGCTTTTCCTGCCATGTTGTTGGTGTAGCGAAGCAGGTTCGGCTTGAACGAATTGTTAGACCTTTGGGTTGGGGCGCGAGCACTTGCTGCATTGGACAGAGAACGAGCCGTCAAGTCTGCCGTGCTTGCGAGCCCATTGCTGTAGCTGGGCAATTTGCGAGGAACACACCTTGATGTAGCGACGCTCCGTGAAGCCGCCCGGCTTAGTGTTGCCAGTGGCCGGATTGACCGAAGTGCATCCCGAGCGATGCAGAACAATGTAAGAGGGCGACGGTGTGCGCCACGAGTTCAAAACGTAGCCGTCCGGATTGGCAACCAACCAATCACGGTATGCAATGTCATTGCCATCAAACACAGTTGCCATTTTCAAGTCCCCATGTAGCTTGGGCAAAGGTCTAACGCCTGAGTTAAGCCGACTTGCGTAGTGGAGCCAAAGCCATGGCAAGCTTTTTGGCCATGGCTTTGGTGTAACGAAGCAAGTTCGGCTTGAACGAATTGTTAGGCCCCGGGTGTGTTGCGTGACGCTTGGGCCTGAGCTTTGCTGCAAATGGATTGTAGCTCCCGCGCGAACTTGAACTGCCGAAAAATCCGGTGCGCGTGCAGGGTGAGAAGGCCACCAAACGCAGCGCCAACTAGAACCGGATAGTGCAGGAGCCAGCCGGCTACTGCCATGACGAGTGGCAGAAAGAGCTCCACGAACCATGTTGGGAAGCGAACCTTTGCCTCGGGAGGCATGGCGGCAAAGAGGGAGGCGACTCGAAGTTCTTCTGGGGTCAGCTGCATAGTCTTTTACGGGGCCTAACGCCTGAGTTGAGCCGACTTGCGTAGTGGAGCCAAAGTCATGGCAAGCTTTCCCTGCCATGGCTTTGGTGTAACGAAGCAAGTTCGGCTTGAACGAATTGTTAGACCTGCCAGCCGCGGGCTATGAGTCACCAAAGATGATCTCCACTGGTGTTTGGTTGCGGCATGTCTGCGCCTGGGGCGCGAATTGCCACTGCGCGACAGCCTCAAGGATTGCCTCAATGTAGCCGACGGGCTGGCCGGACGAGCGTCCGGCGGGGTGCCACTCGGCGGAAACAATGGTTGGGGATTGCACGCTGCCATTGATGTCGACGAGGTACGAGACAACAGCTTTTCCCTCGAACTCGTTGTGTAGGCGAGGCGGAAGCTTCGGGGCGACCTTGTGAATCGGCGAGAGATGGTCTTTACAAGCCGGGACAACACCCTGACCGGAAACGGCAACCGCTGAATAACAAACAAGAGCTAGCGCGATCAGGATGCGAGGTAATTTCATGGCAGGTCTAACACCAGAATTAAGCCGTGCCGCGAAGCGGCATCGGCTTGAATGACTTGTTAGGCGCGCTATGGAGAGCCACGCCGCTCATCGATGACCCCTACCGCAGCCGCGATGGCGAGTCTACGGTACTCGTCGCGGTTCTCCCGCGCTGTCTGCTCAGCCAAACCGGCCGGCCAAACACTCTTGTTGATTTCACGGTACTGCGAGGCGACCGCCTCTTCCAGGCTCTTCAACTCAGTCAAGCACTTCTCCGCCGCCAGCCGGGCAATGACCGCGGACTCGTTGCCTGATGGAAGTTGCTCAACGGACTTGTCGAGTACGCAGAACACGAACGTGTCGAGGTCAGGTTGCACCCGCTCCGCAATGTCCGCACCTGTAACAGGTCCAGATAGCGGGATAAGAACTAGGCCCAGAGATAGTCATGTGAGCGCCTAACGCCTGAGTTAAGCCGACTTGCGTAGTGGAGCCAAAGCCGTGGCAAGCTTTTTCTGCCATGGCTTTGGTGTAACGAAGCAAGTTCGGCTTGAACGAATTGTTAGGCATCAGCCCCGGCCCTGCCACGAACCGTGGCGAGTTGGCGACCGAGGATCGTGCCCGCAAGTAAGCCAACAGCCAGAGTGAGCCAGCCTAGGACCAGAAGGACGAACGGCGTACCACCGAGCCATTCAGGAAGCACCACGCCAAGAGTGAAAGAGAACGCCCTTTCGAGCAAGAACGCTGAAGCCGCATGCAGGAGTGGCCTATGAGCTTGCCGATACGACATTGCCGCGAAGATGGTGATGGCAAAGCCCAGCGACAAAGCCGCGCCCAACAGCAAACGTTGTTTGAACGCAGTCGCATCGATGCCCGAGACGCCGGCCTCAATGAAACCGACAAAGACCTCGGATGCAAACAGAATGGCAGCGAAGGCAGCAACTCTTTTCCAGTTCACGGCGATGCTCGTCTGATGCCTAACACCTAAGTTAAGCCGAGACGCGTAGTGGAGCGAAGCACATGGCGAGCTGTATCTGCCATGTGCTTTGCGGAACGAAGCGGCTTCGGCTTGAACGCATTGTTAGGGCCCACCCAGAGCGGTCCCGGCGAAGAGTGCCACAAACGGCGCTACGAGAAGCACAACTGAGACCACAAACAACGCCGGGTCTGTGGTGCGTTGACCGGGATGCCGGCGATGCCAGCGAAAGCTCATGTATGTGCCAATTGCCAGAAGCAGAAGCGCCAACGGGTACGCAAGTACACCGAGGTAGAAAATGGTTGCACCGTCGCCCCAAACCTCTTGGCCTGACGGGCGGAAAATGAGCATGTACCAAAGAATGTAGGCAACTAGGAACGCGCTGGGAGCCCAGGAAGCGACGAGAAACGTCTTTGACCAATTGCGACTCTGCATCAGCGGGCCCTAACGCTTGAATTAAGCCGACCCGCAACGTGCCAGTCTATGAGTGGATGGAGTTGAACAACAACACATTTCATCGAAGCGACGAAGCGGGTTCGGCTTGAATGCATTGTTAGCTGCGCACGGCCGGAAGCGCTGCCCCAATAAAGCAAGCTGCACCCCAGGCCAAGGGACCAACCGCGTTTTCCGAGTAGGGCTGGAACGTCAGCTCTTGCAGGCCTATAGCCAGCACGAACGGGACCGACCAAGCTGCGGC
This sequence comes from Lysobacter zhanggongensis, assembly GCF_046638635.1. NCBI lineage: Bacteria > Pseudomonadati > Pseudomonadota > Gammaproteobacteria > Lysobacterales > Lysobacteraceae > Lysobacter > Lysobacter zhanggongensis. The sequence goes on along the minus strand of NZ_JBJXHK010000001.1, from coordinate 5,106 downwards.
CCAAGCGCCTGCGAAAAGTGCCATGCGGAGGTTGGCCGCAGTAAGCGTACGTACTCGGTGCCTTTGCCGGGCCGCCCGGACCACAGCAATGCCCGCAACGCTACCGAGAACCACGGGGAAGACCAAACCAACCCCTAGGGCACGCTGGAGTTCGTGACCCAGTGCCAAGTACAGCCCACCAATGAGGAAGAAGGCTGGAAAACCGACTTTCATGAGTGTCGTAGCCATGTGCCACGCACTACGGTTAAGTGAGCCTATGGTCACGTTGCGATGAATCCCCATGCGCAGCTAACACCAGAATTAAGCCGTGCCGCGAAGCGGCATCGGCTTGAATGAATTGTTAGGGGCCATACTCGTATCTGTGATTGCACGATGGGCAAGTAATTTCAATGAGCTTGCCGATGGGGACGGTCGAGCGCCACGCACACTTTGGGCATTTGGCTATGCCGGCGACGTTCGCTGCCGGCGGGGGTGAGTCTGTTGTCTGGTCTGCCGGCCTGGGCGCGAAAATCCTGCGCAAGGTACGAGTCACATAGAACCAGACTATTAGAGCGAGAACTACCCCAATGATTGTCTCAACTACGTGCGGGTTTCCTACGTTGCTCATCCACAGGGCGAACACCGCAAGGCCAGCAACTAGTCCTATGAGCTTCGTCATACTTGCAATGGCCCCTAACACCTGAGTTAAGGGGTGCCGCGAAGCGGCATCCCCTTGAACGAATTGTTAGAGGGCTGGCTGCGCAGTTGTCGCCAAAGCGCCACGCAGATCAGCAACGCAACCACATTCACTCCAACGGCAATTGGCTTTGGCTGGTTGATGGTCAGCTCGAAGCGGCTACCCACCCAAGTTAGGAAATTGATCTTTCCAGGAGAGAATTGAACCCACACGCCAGCGAGGAACCCGGCAGAGAACATGTAGCTCAGCAGGGGTGACTGGAGAATCGGGATCTGGATGAGCCAGAACCGGAAGTTATTGCGGGTTGCGTTGGGGTGTCGCTCCAGCATCTGCACGCCGCACCAAATGCCCCACACATATAACGGCATGAACAGGGCCAAGATGATCTTTGAGGCGAGAGGTATCTCGTTGAAAAGCATGGTCCAGATGAGCGTGGCGCCGACGGCGCCGCCACCTAGTGCTGCGATTCCCAATGCACGCCGCCACAAATCGGTCATAAGCCCTCTAACGCTCAAGTTAAGCCGAATTGCAGCGCGTAGCCGGGCACATGGCAAGCTCTTTCTGCCATGTGGCTGTTGAACGCAATGTTAGGCCTCATGGCTGGCATACCACGGCCACGGCCTCGACTGTATCGGCGGATGCCGAAACCTGCAGCCAACAGCTGACGTCCGCCGGCTGGTACTCAACGAAGGTGCCGGTCTCTCTTTCAGCCGGTAGGGAAGGGCCATACAGGCGACTCACCTCTGAGGCCGGCATGCCCGGACAGAGGCCGCGCGGCGTGCAGGCCGCTGGTCCGGTGCCGCGAAGCGCTAGGACGCGTTGCTGTACGCCCGCAGCACGTTGCTCAAGCCAGCCCACCGTAACAACAAGGCCGGGGTACTGGAGCTCGGTGCCTTCGCCGGTTTCGACTCGCCGCGAAGGCGCGCCCAAAAGTCGAATCACGCTCGCCTCCGTGGCGCCGGACACTACGCCCCCAATAATCAATTCAGAAGGCGGCAGCTCGCCGCACCAGGCGGGGGCCGTTAGGATGAGTACTGAAAGAGCGAAGGTGTTTCGCATGAGGCCTAACGCCTGAGTTAAGCCGACCCGTAGCGGGGTGGCGACTGGGTGCTAGCGTAGCGGAAAAGCACCCAGGCGACGCCCCGATGCGGGTTCGGCTTGAACGAATTGTTAGGCGGACTAGCGTGTAACCACATCTAGCCACTCTACGAGCCTGCGAGCTGCCAAATCTGCGCGGTCTTCCGTACCCGAAAGTCCCATGTTTTGGTCGGCCACTTGCACAAGATGCTTGGCAAGCACAGCGCTCTCAGCTCCTTGCCACAACAGCGTACAGACGTGATCGACGTAGCCGTCGTACTCATCGCGGGCTTGTGGGACACCCGCCACCCCGATTGGATCCCAGACGTAGTGGAGAACCTCACCAACAGCGCGGCGCAGGGCTTTCTCTTCGGGTCCCAATCGGTCTCTCATAGTCCGCCTAACACCTAAGTTGAGCCGAATTGCAGCGCGTAGCCGGACACATGGCAAGCTCTTTCTGCCATGTGGCTGGCGTAGCGATGCAATTTCGGCTTGAACGCATTGTTAGACCGGGGCTATGGGTGCGAAGCCGCGTGTAACCGTAGCGCCTTGTCTTTGTCTGTCAGTGGCCTGAGGAAGACGCCAGGCTTGATGCCGACAAAATCGGATCCTTTGAGCAGCACGAGGCGCACCTCCTGGTCTCCTTCATGTGCTTCTTGAATCTGGCCAAGCTTGTAATGAAGGTGCGAAGCCAGAGGAACCGGGATGACGTCCGGAACCTTTGCGGCGTTTGACACAAGAACTTGATCCACTTGGATGAGCAGCCTGATGGTGTTGTCGAGGCTGGGCCCGGTACGAGCCTCCGGGTCTTCAACCGGGCGACCCTGTCCATCAACCATGTCCACGCCCGCGACGCGACCCACCAGAATGTGGTCCGCCTGTTGCGCCATTTCTTCCAACGTGGCCTCGAAGGGGAAACCGGCCATGGCGATGGCTGGCACCAGAGCAACCAACAGCAACAAGGCGCGACGCATGTGACCTCCCCCGGTCTAACACCGGAATTAAGCCGACCCGCGAAGCGGGTTCGGCTTGAATGAATTGTTAGGGCGCGCCACTTGGTGCCTCACTTGCCAGAAGTGGCTAATTGCTACGAAACCAGTCATCTGCCTCAGGATCCCAGGGCCATATACCTGAAGTGTTAGGCCAAATGAGCTGCAGCGCCTCAAAGTTTGGGCCGCCATGTAGCCAACAGGCCGAGCGCATGTACTCGCTGCGGTAGTGGCGGGCCACATGGCCAAACTGTACTGCAAAGCCCTCAAGAAATCCGAGGTAGAGCACGCCCGGAGAGAAACGCTCACCGGCCTTGACTCGGCGGTTGTACTCATTTACCAGCCAGTGGCCAATCTTTGAGTCAAGACCAACAACAATCAACTCTGGTGCATCGGATGATTGAGCGACGCCAATTGAGTATGAGAAAGCTGGTTGATCTCCGTCTGGATCCAAGACAGAGGTGACGCTGCAACCGTGTTCCTTGATGTGCGCAAGTATGTTGCGCTCGTACTCTTCCATAGCGCCCTAACACCTGAGTTAAGCCGCGCCGCGAAGCGGCGTCGGCTTGGACGAATTGTTAGGCGCTTGAGCCGTGATCTTGCGCCAGCAGCTTTTCCAGCATTGGCCGAGTGTACGCCGCCTCGGGATCTAGCTCAGCCGGGTCCGAGGCGCTTTTCCACTCACCCGCATCAAATGCCAGATAGATCTCGTTGCACGGTTCGGGCAAGTACGCTGTGCCGGCCTTGAAGGAGTAAGGCCACAGCCAGTTCATGGCGGTGTCCGCGACTTCAAAGGTGAGCTCCTCGGCCATGTAGCTCTTGGCGATGAGCACTGCCAGTTCATTGCACATGCGCTCGACCGACCAGCCACGTGCGGCCCGCTCCTCCTCGAGAGCTGGTTCTCGCAGCGTGCCGGGCGTTTCGAATAGCGAGAGCAAGGAATGTTTCACCAAGCNCTTCCTGCCATGTTGTTGGTGGAGCGAAGCAAGTTCGGCTTGAACGAATTGTTAGGCCGTGTAACCGAAGTGCGACTTCATTAGCTTGGAAGCTCTAAGCATGAGAACAAGCGCTCCCGCACCCGCGAAGATCGCTACCAAGCCTGCATGGCGGGGTTGGATGTACGCCAACACTGAAGAAATAGCCGCAAGTGCCGCCATGCAGATCAAATACGTCAAGTACGGTCTAAAGCGCAAGGCGCTTTGAACTCTTGGATGTAAAAGAGCTGCAACGAATGCGGCAAAAGCCAAGAGCGCGAACTCCCAACGTACCAACAGAACAACAAACGGCAGCCCGCCGATTTCCAGAAGCGTGAGCAGACTTAGCTTTGACAGTGCGCGCGTACTTTCATCCATCAAGCGCTCCAAAGGCCTAACGCCTGAGTTAAGCCGACTTGCGTAGTGGAACCAAAGCCGTGGCAAGCTTTTCCTGCCATGGCTTTGGTGGAACGAAGCAAGTTCGGCTTGAACGAATTGTTAGGCACCGGGTGCGTTGCGTTGCGCTTGGGCCTGAGCTTTACTGCAAATGGATTGTAGCTCCCGCGCGAACTTGAACTGCCGAAAAACCCGGTGCGCGTGCAGGGTGAGAAGGCCACCAAACGCAGCGCCAACTAGAGCCGGATAGTGCAGGAGCCAGCCAGCTACTGCCATGACTAGTGGCAGAACGAGCTCCACGAACCATGTTGGGAAGCGAACCTTTGCCTCGGGAGGCATGGCGGCAAAGGGAGATGCGACTCGAAGTTCTTCTGGGGTCAGCTGCATAGTCTTTTACGGGGCCTAACACCTAAGTTAAGCCGAGACGCGTAGTGGAGCAAAGCACATGGCAAGCTGTATCTGCCATGTGCTTTGCGGAACGAAGCGGCTTCGGCTTGAACGCATTGTTAGGCCGGCACATCCACGAAGGCTACTCACAGCCCACTCCGTCATTGTCCCGATCCAGATGCGGACCATACCCCGGATCGCCGCGACGGACGGGCGCCGCTCCCGCCGCTCGAGCGGAAGCACAGTTGGCGAACGCGCCTTGCTGGCGAGGGGCAGTGTAAGTGGGCGCGAGGCCTGGTCTTGGCGCCGAAGAACTTGCCGCAGGAGGCGCGCGGTGACAGTGATAGTCACCTGTCTTTCGGTTGTTGTGGCAGCCCTCGCTGTTGAGGCCGCCAGGGTGGCCAAATGCAAGCGCCGGAACAGCGATAAAAGCTAAGACTAGGCAGCGAATGTAGTTTGATCTCGGCATGCACCCCCCGTGCGGCCTAACACCAGAATTAAGCCGAGCCGCGAAGCGGCTTCGGCTTGAATGAATTGTTAGGCGGCAACCCCTGATCTAGCAATTGCCGCAATAGGGTTGGCGGACAGGGCCATTGGAGCTGGCCTA